>JBILGF010000035.1:0-12124 GCA_044351195.1 Burkholderiales bacterium | reverse complement strand
CGAAAGCCGGGTCAGCGCACGCCGCGCCCGCCTGACCGCGCCGCCTCCCACGGGTTCAACAGACGCACCCCGGTCGCGGCGAAATCACCGACGTTACGCGTGACCACCGTCATGTCATGCACCAGCGCGGTGGCCGCGATCAATGCATCGCGATCGGATCGTGGATCCGGCACATGCAAGCCTGCACAGCGCCGGGCTACCGTCGTATCCACGGGCAGCACCCGGCCCGAGAATGCGGGCAGTACATGTTGGTCCATCCATGTCCTGAGCAGGGCACCCTGTCGGGCGTCGCGGCGTTGCACGAGCGCAACGCCGGTCTCAAGTTCAAGGAGGGTGATGGCCGATATGAAGAGCGACTCCGTCGATACGCGCGAAGCCCAACCGGCCACGTTCCTGTCGCACTTGCCCGCCTTGCTCTTGCGCAGTTCCGATACGACGTTGGTATCGAGGATGAACATCAGCCCAGGTCGGCTGGCCGAGACAGGCGACCCGCACGCGGGGCCTCGAAGTCGATGTCGGCTGCGGCGGGCATGGCCAGCAGGTCGGCGATTCGGGGCGTCTTGCCGGCGAGCTTCCGATAGGCCTCGATGGTCAGCAACACATGAGCGGGCCGCCCGCGGTCGGTGATGATGACCGGGCCATTGTCGGCAGCGCGCTTCGCGCCGCTGGCGTCCTGGTTGAACGCTCGACTGGAAATCGTTGTGATGGGCACGAGAGGACTCCTTCCGTGTACGAGGCCTTGATGTAGAAACGTTACTACACCACGAAAAACGTCGCAAGCACCGCGCAGCTACCCGAGTTCGAAACTGGTGATGCCGTACAGTGAGTCGAGCGCGAGGTCAGGGGGCGTCCCCTTGTACATGCGCGCAGTCTCGAACACCGGATGCAGCCCGCGTTGCCCGGCCAGTGCGACGGCGGCGGTGTTGGGCTCCGGCACGTCGATGAAGACCTGCTCGCCCGGAATCGTCGAGACGAGGTCGTCGAATATGGCGCAGGCGGTCGAGGCATCGTCGGCGACCAGTGGCGCCACCTTGTAGCCGAGCCGGCAGGGGCGGATGACGCCCCAGCCTCGCAGCCAGCCCCGTTCGAGGACTGCACGCCCGCGATGGCCAGGAGCGCCGATCCACGCGCGCAGGAAATCGGCGCGTGCAGCGGGGAACACCGTCCGGTCCGACGCCTCCACCGCCGCGAAGGGAACCTCCCTCAGGTCCTCCCTCAGGTCGACCCGTGGCCAGTCGCCCGAGGGCGTCGACGGGCGCGCGTGCCCGCCGTATCGGATGTTGCGGTGGGCCAGCACGAAGCCGGAGCGGCGATAGTTGTGCTGCTGCGCGAGAACGCCATCGAGCCCGATGGTGCGCGACCCGGCATGGCCGATCGCCTGCTGCCACAACTGCAGGCCCGTGCCCTGCCCCCGCTGGTCGGGCCGCACGATGTAGAACCCGAGGAAGGCGAAGCGCTCGTCGTAGTTCACGACCGAGATCGTGCCCACGGGTTCGCCACGGCGCTCGGCCAGCAGGAACCCCTGCGCATCGACGGTGCCGAAGCACGCGGCGTCGGCGAGGCCCGGGTTCCAGCCCTCGGCGGCGGCCCAGTCCACCGCCAGCGACAGTTCGCTCACCTGAAGGGTGCGCAGCGTGACCGCCATGCGTGGGCCGCCCGCCCCGGCGCCGGAATCAGTGCCTGCCAAGATAGGCCTGGCGAACGGCCGGGTCCTGCGCGAGATCGCGGGCAGGCCCCTGCAGGGTCACGCGACCGGTCTCCATCACATAGGCGCGGTGGGACACTGCGAGCGCCTGCGTGGCGAGCTGCTCGACCAGCAGGATCGCGAGGCCTTCGCGGTTGAGTTGCTGCAGCACCGGGAACAGCATGTCCAGCACGCGCGGGGCCAGCCCGAGCGACAGCTCGTCGATCACCAGCAGGCGCGGCCGCGAGGCCAGGCCGCGGGCGATCGCGAGCATCTGCTGCTCCCCGCCCGACAGCGAGCCCGCCGCCTGCGCGCGACGCTCCGCGAGTCGCGGAAACAGCGCGAAGCCGCGCTCTACCGCCTCGTCGATCGCCGAAGGCGTACGCGAGAACACGAAGGCACCCAGCCGCAGGTTGTCCTCCACCGACTGCTCGGCGAACACCTGGCGACCCTCGGGCACCATGGCCAGCCCCTGGCGAACCAGTCGGTGCGAAGGCTGCCCGGTGACGTCCGCGCCGTTGAACTCGACGCGTCCGGCCACCGGCGCAAGCACCCCGGAGATCGCCTTCATGGTCGAGGACTTGCCCGCGCCGTTCGAACCGATCATCGCGACGAACTCGCCCTCGCCCACCTCCAGGCTGACCGACTGCACCGCGCGCACCCGGCCGTAGGCGACCCCGAGGTCGGTGACCTTCAGCAGCGCGGGCGAGGCGGAAAGGGTTGCCGGGTTCATGCGGGGTCTCCCGTGGGCGCGGCGCTGGCACCGAAGTAGGCCTCGATGACCCGTGGGTCCTCGCGCACCACGCCGGGTGCACCCGAGGCGATCACCTCGCCGTAATCGAGCACCGTCACATGGTCGGAGACGGACATGATCATGTCCACATGGTGCTCGACCAGCACCACCGTCATCCCGAGACGCTTCAGGTCGCGGATCAGCGCGATCAGCTCATCGATCTCGGCATGCGTCAGGCCTGCGGCCGGTTCGTCGAGCAGGAGGATCTCCGGAGACAGCGCGAGCGCGCGTGCGATCTCGAGCCGCCGCTGGTGCCCGAAGGCGAGGTTCGCGGCGATCTCGTCGCGGTAGGCGGCAAGGCCGACATAGTCGAGCAGCAACGCCGCGCGTTCGCGCTGCAGGCGCTCTTGCGCGCGCGAAGGCGAGCGCGGTGGCGCGACCGATACCGATGCCGCCGCCGGTCACGAGCAGGGTGGGTGCTGCGTTCATGGTGCTGTCCGCTCCGAAGTGCCGAATGGGCTGGAACCTTGCAGCAAGTTTCGAACCAGCAAGTTTCCAACCCGCGCGCTTCGACTTGCGCCGCCAACATGCGGCATGCAGCAGGCATGGCCAGGGCTATCGCACCTGCACCGTCCAATCCTCGATCGACAACCCGGACAGCTGCGCGAAGGCACGATCGCTCGTCACCAGGACGGCGCCGATACTCAATGCATGCGTACCGATGAGGAGATCCATGGGCGCGAGCACCCGGCCCTGGCTCTGGCTGTCGGCCCGGGCGCGTCCGTAGACCTCGGACGTTGCTGCGTCCCACGGCAGGACATCGACCCTGCGCAGGAACTGCCACACCGCATCGTGGAGTGCCGTGGCGCCCGGGCGCCTGGCGAGACCGAAAAGCAGTTCGCCCTGCGTGATCGCGGAGATGCACAAGGCCGTTATCGGCGCAGCCACCACGCGCTGCATCACCGCCGGATGCTTCCTGAGCAGATGGCTGACCGTGTTGGTGTCGAGCATGTAACGGGTGACCGTAGTCACCCCTGCAACCCCTCCAGCGGATCCCGGTCGTGACTCCCCTGAGCGCGTTCTGCGTCGCTCAGGAAATCCTCCGGCACATCGACCGCCTGCAACGCGCTGAAGAAGCCATCCCATGTGGTCGGCTTTCGAGACAGGATCACGTCACCGGTCTCGGGGTCCTTCCGGATGAAGACTTCGTTGGTGTCGAACCTGAAGGCCGCGGGTAGGCGTACGGCCTGGCTTCGGCCATTCATGAAGAGTCTTGCGGTCTGGGTCATCGCCGTACTCCCGGGCGCCTGTCTGATGCCTGAATTTTAGGCACTCGCATGGCATATATCAAGGTATATCTTATCGTGTGGGTGTGGATTCGAGCGCGTGAGCAGGACCTGGTGCGGCCCGGACCCGCCGGCAATCAGGCCCCGGCTGGCTTGGCCCGCGGGCGCGCGACCACATCCGCCACGGGCTTGACCCGCCCGGCGTCGACGTCCTGCTGCCCGAGCGCGAGGAGCTTGAGCAGCGCAAGGGCTTCCTGGACCTCCTCGAATGACGCGACATCCTGCAATACCGCTCGCGCCTCACCCTTCTGCGTGATGACCAACGGCTTGCGCTCGTCGGCGAGGCGGGCGAGCACCTCGGCCGTGTTGGCCTTGAGGTTGTTGGCGCCACTTGCAGGCTACTGAAATCCCTCAGCGGGCCGAGGCATCCTTCGAAGCGGACGAACGGCCATGACCTGCCCGGATTTCCCGGACCACTGATTTCCGGAATGATGGCTCTTCTAATCTGCCCCCCGGAGAGACGCCAGTCCCCGCCCGATGTCCGCCGTCGCTCACGCGGGCGGATCTCGAAGGCCAAACCTTGCTGCAGGCCGGCGGATTTCCTCGACCCCACGCTGCAGACGACAGGGTGCAGGGGATGCCCTGCTTCTCCATCCATTCATTCTCGCGGCCGAATGCCTCCGCGTCGCCAGGGCGGCCTTAGTAGTAGGGCAGCAACGGGCGGTGGATGTCATGGATCCGGCGAAGCTCTGCAATCCGCTCGGGATGGTGATCGACCCTCAGGTCGATCCAGGGGAAGATTTCCGTGCCGTAGACCTTCAGTGCGGCGCCGGCGCGATTCTCGACCAGGAAAGGCTGGCCGCGCGACTCCGCCAGCCGCTGGCCAAGGCACACTGTCGTCACACGCCACACAGGCTGTTGGCAACCGCGAGCGTGGCGTGGTAGCGCCGGGTCTGTCGTCGATGCTCAGGCGGTCTGCGCCGTCTGCGAAAACGGAACATCGAGCGTCGTCACCCGGCGCAACTCGCGGCGATGCACCCCGTCCGCGAACGGGCGTCCGCGATGCATCGTCGCCAGGTTGTCCCAGATCACCAGGTCTCCGGCGCGCCAGGCATGAGCATGAACGAACTGGCGCTGCGTCGCGTGGTCCATCAGGTCGCGCAGCAGAAGGCGCCCTTCGGGCACCGGCATCTCGACGATACGGGTTGCGTGAGCCGCGAGATAGAGCGATCGCCGACCGGTACGCGGGTTGGTGCGTACCAGCGGATGGATTGCCCCCTTGAGCTTGTCCAGTTCCTCGGGCGAGAACTCGAAACCGAGTGTCTGGCGGGAGTAGGCGATCGAGTGGTGCACATGCAGCCCTTCGATCTGCCTGCGCGTCGCCGCGTCCAGTGCGTCGTAGGCCGACTTCATGTCGGCGAACTCGGTGTCGGCGTCCGAGGGAGGCACGACGCGTGCTGACAGCATCGAGTAGCGGCCGGCAGGATCCTGGAACGACGCGTCGGTATGCCACAGGCGGTTGCCCAGGGAATACATCCGGCGGCGATCGTCTGGGCGCTGGATGTTTCCGTCCGCATCGACATTGGAGATGTCGGAGACTGCCTCGTCGCCCAGGCGGTTGCGGCCCACGGCTGCTGCGCCGGTCTTTGAATGGAGCGTGCCGTCGAAGCGCTGCGCGAAGGCGAGTTGTCCCGCATCGGTGAATGTCTGATCTCGGAACACCAGCACGCCGTACTGGTCCATGCCGGCACGCAGCGCGGCCAGGGTGCCTGGATCGTGCAGTTGCGCGAGGTCGATCGCAGCCACCTCTGCGGCAAACAACGGATGCAAGGGGCGGAACTCGGGCTTCACTCGCACCTCCGGATCATTGAACGGGATCGAGCCGGCAGCTTGCGCGGGCAGCAGGTCGATGCACAGCCGAAATGAACTTTCGAGGCTTGACCCGATCCCGCAATTTACGCCAGCACAAATACCCGCACAATCCCCGAAAGATGACGGCCGACAGTTCTCCACGCTGAGCCCTGCTTGCCGCTTCGATGCGTTCGCGCAGGCCATCAAGCGCATGCCCGGAGTGCAGGAGTGCCCTAGGGTGGCCGGAGGCTTCGACTACCTGATCAAGGCACGCGTGAAGGACATGTCGGCGTACCGGGAATTCCTGGGCGAATCACTGACGCGATTGCCGGGCGTGCGGCAGACGCATCCCTGCGCCGTGACGGAAGAGGTGAAGAACAGCATCCGGCTGTCGCTGTGAATGGGTGATCGCCACCCTGGCCGGGCGGGTATCCGGCTAATCTGCCTTCGCACCCGAAGCCGCGATCACCTTCTGCCACTTCGGCAACTCGCTGCGAATTACCGCAGCGAAGTCCGCAGGGCTACTGGCGACGGGCTCGAAGCCCAGGGACAGCATCCGCTCGGTGACGGCCGAATCCTGCACCACCGTCTGCAGGTCACGGTGAATGCGGCCGATGAGGCGAGGGGCCGTCTTGCCCGGCGCGAACACGCCGATCCAGTTGCTGGCATCGAAACCGGGCAGCCCCGCTTCGGCGATCGTCGGAACATCCGGAAGCGCCGGAGAGCGCTTGCCGCTGGCCACCGCGAGCGCCATCGCCTTGCCTGACTTCACGAACGGCAGCGAGGAGGGAATCGTGGCGAACGTCATCTGCAGGCGTCCGCCCATCAGGTCCGGCATGACAGCGCTCCCGCCCTTGTAGGGCACATGCGTCAGCTCGATCTTCGCCGCCGAGCGAAACAGTTCGCCCGCGAGGTGCGCCACGGTCCCGGTGCCCGACGAGCCATAGGCGAGAACCGGTGGCGTGCGCGCGCGCGCGATCAGTTCCCCGACCGTTCGAACGTTGAGCGACGGCGAGATCACCAGCAGGTTGGGCAGGATGGCGATCTGCGATACCGGCGCGAGATCCGAGAGCGTGTCATAGGGCAGTTTCGCGAGGAGGCCAGGATTGATCGTGATGGCGGCGGTGTTCACCAGCAGCGTACGCCCGTCTGCCTGGGCCTTCGCCACCAGGTCGGTGCCGATCACCGTTCCGGCACCGGGGCGGTTGTCGACGATCACCGGTTGGCCCCATGCCTCCGACAGGCGCGCGCCGAGCAACCGGGAGATGATGTCGCCCCCGCCGCCGGCGGCGTAAGGGACGACGATCCGCACAGGCCCGAGCGGAAACTGCATGTCGCGCGCGTCGGCTGCATGCGCGGGGGCGATGCCCGGACCCAGCGCCGCAATGAAAGATCCGGCAACCATGCTCTGCAACGACCAGGCGCTCATCGTTTCTCCTTCGCGCGTTTCAACAGCATTATCGTATCCTGACAACGGGCCTGCCTTCAGGACCGCCTACGGAGCCCTCATGGAAAACGCGGAAGACCTGGTTTCCCCGGAAGTCATCGAGCATGACGCCCGGCGAGTGTTCGACACCCTCGTCGATGGCGGTACCGCGATCATCTACCTGGATGTCGCCTACGCGATACTTGGCAGGTCGGAACAATCGGTGCGCCGGATCTATGAAGCCAAGGCGAGGAGTTTCTCCCGACCCACCGGCATCGTCGGCTGCCTGCAGATCCATGATGCGCTGCACGTTCTCGATGACCGCAAGAAGGCGATCGTGAGGGCGATCACGGTCGAGCGCAATCTTCCCTTGTCGGTCATCGCGCCGTTCAGGACGGATCATCCGTTTCTGGCAGCCCTCGATCCGTTCGTGATGGGCAATGCGAACAAGGACGGCACCTTGAACCTGCTGATCAACGCAGGTCGATTGCGCGACCGCATCGCCGTGATGAGTTTCGAGGCGATGACCCCATTGGTCGGGTCGTCGGCGAACGTGTCGCTGACCGGCAGCAAGTATCGCGTCGAGGACATCGAGCCGGAGTTGCTCGCGGCCGCTGACATCGTTATCGATTACGGTCCGTCGCGCTACAGAAACGCGCAAGGTCGCTCGAGCACCATGATCGACTTCCGGGACTTTTCCATCGTCCGCAGAGGCGTGTGCTTCGATCAGATCGAGGCTGCGATGCGGGACGCGTTCGGCGTGGAGCTGCGGGAGAAGGAGCAACCGAACCCGTGACTGGCCGCTCCGACGATCTGCTGCGCAGCGGATCAATCAGCAGCGCGCCGGACTTCGCCACCATTGATGAGGAAGACGTCTCCACTGATCCACCGCGCGTGCGGTCCGCAAAGGTACCGGACCAGTTCTGCGACTTCCTCGACAGTGCCAGCCCGCTTGATCGGAATCGTGGACAAGCGCTTCTGCCATTTCTCAGGGTCACGCAAGCCGTCGATACGCGCCGTATCGAGAAAACCGGGTGCAACGACATTGGCGGTAATGTCATGAGGTCCCAACTCGTCGGCAAGCGATGAACTGAGGGCATGGACGCCTGCTTTCGAGGCCGCATAGGCAGCGAAATTCGCAGGCGCCTTCAAGGCAGCCCCGGACGAGATACTGATTATGCTTCCTCCGTCACCTTGTGTAACCATTTGCCTTGCGACGTACTTGGAACACAGCATGGCACCGGTCAGATTCACATCCACGATCGCTTTCCAGAGCTCATCGTCCAGCTCGAGCAAAGGCACTCGGTCTGCCGCCCGAGGGTAGGCCGCATTGTTGACGAGGATGTCGATGCGCCCCATGGTCTCGACGGTTTCGGACACCATGCGCTGGACATCGGCCGGCTTGCGTACGTCCATGTAGACGGCGTGCGCGCGAACGCCGCACTGAGCGATCTCCCGGGCGACATCCTCCAGTCCGCGCCAGCCTTCCTTCTGCTCCTCGAGCGTAAGGTTCTGCGGCTGTCGATCGCTGCCGGTCACGACGACATCGGCGCCAGCGCTCGCCAATGCCAGCGCAATGGCACGCCCCAGGCCTCTTTTTCGGGTGGCACCGGTCACGACGGCCACCTTGTGCGACAGTTCGGTCATCCGCGGGTGACTCCTCTACGACAAAGACGAAGACGTGCCGCCAGGGAAACCGACCCGGCGGGGGCGGCCTGACGCGCCTCGGGATGAATCAGTAACTCGTTGGCCAGGTACGCATCAGGTGCTGCCCGACGCCGTTGCTCATGCGCATGCGATGGACCTCGAGCATGCGAATCAGCCAGTCGCGGGTATCGCGCGGATCGATGACGTCCTGCGCGGTATAGATGGCAGCCATGTCATAGGGCGAAGTCCCCTTGGACATCCTGGCGACGGCTTCCCTGAATTTCTCCGGCTCCGCCTCCGGATCGACACCGAACACGACCTTCGCACCGAAGTCCGGCTTCATGAAGCTGATTTCGGCAGTGACCCAGCACGCGAGTTCATCGGCATTTCCGCCAGCGCCCATGTTCGAGACGGCGAGCCCGTAGCTTTTCCGGACGATCACCGAAATCTTCGGCACAGTGACCAGCGTCATCGCATTGAGCCAGTTCATGACCTTGCCGGTGACACCTTGCTGCTCGCCTTCCATGCCGATCAGGAATCCGGGCTGATCGACCAGCAGCACGATGGGGATATTGAAGGAATCGCACATCACGAAGAATGCCTGCACCTTGCGGCAGGCATCGCCATCAATGGCGCCGCCCTTGAAGAGCGGATTGTTTGCGATGATCCCGACCGACTTGCCGTCCAGGCGAGCCAACGCGGTGACCAGGCCCTTGCCGAAGCGCGCCTTCATTTCGAACATCGAGTCGCGGTCGACGATGCACCGGATCACCTTGCGCATGTCGTAGACCTGGCTGTTCGATTCCGGGATCAGCGTCATCACGTCCCGGATGGCCTCGTCCGAGCCCTCGGGCACGGGATACTCCGGTGGCGGCTGCAGGTGGTTGCTCGGCAGGTACGACAGGAAGGCCTTGATCGCATCCATCGCCTGCTCGTCGGTATCCACCACCTGGTCGACGATACCGCTGACGTCGGCATGCACGCGCCAGCCGCCGAGTTCCTCGCCATCGCATTGCTTGCCGGTGGCCATCGAGATCAGCCGCGGGCTGGACACGGCCATGATCGCGCCCTTGCGCATCACGCAGAAATCCGACATCGAGCCGTACCACGCTGAGGAACCGTAGCAGTGGCCGAGCACGGCGGCCGCCCACGGGACTTCCCGCAGGCGCAGGTATTCCTGGGGATCGTCCTTGGATCCGATGGAGGCAGCGCCCATCACGTCGGGCATGCGGGCGCCGGTGGATTCGCCGAGGAACACCAGCGGGATACCGCGCTTCTTCGCGACGGCCTTCATCTGCTTCAGCTTGCGGATGTTGATCTGCGCACTGGATGCGCCCTTGACGGTGAAGTCATTGGACACCACCGCCACTTCCCGCCCGTTGACCCGCCCATACCCGGCCACCTTGCCGTCGGCAGGCGTGCTCTCCTTGTCCTCTGGACGGCTGGACACGGCAAACAGGCCGGACTCGCTGAACGAACCCTCGTCGAACAGCCGGTCGATCCGCTCGCGGGCATTGAGCACGCCCTGCGCCTTGCGTTCGGCGAGCTTCTGCGCACCGCCCATGGCAAGCGCGCGCTGCTTGCGGGCGTCCAGTTCCTTGATCAGTGCTTCGAATGCCATGGCCTTGGTCTGCGTCCCTCGCTACCGCCTAGAGCTTCACGCCGAGCTTGCGTACCAGCTCGCCCCATTGCTTGATGCCGCTGATCATCGATTCCCTCAACTGCTCGGGCGTGCCGCCCGCAGGCTCGGTCCCGTCCGCGGCAAACGCCGCCCTGACCTCGGGCATCAGCAGCACGGCATTGATGTCGCGGTTGAGCTTGCCGATGACGGCGGCGGGCGTCTTCGCGGGTGCCATGACCGCGAACCAGGAGGCCGCTGAGTAACCCGGCAGGCCCGTTTCGGCCACGGTCGGGACGTCGGGCAGCAATGACGATCGCTGCGCCGACGTGACGCCGAGCACACGCAGGCGTCCGCCCTTGATCTGCGGCATCGCGACCGGAATGGGAGCGAACGACAGCTGGATCTGCCCGCTCATCACATCGACGATGGCCAGATTGGCGCCCTTGTACGGGATGTGCGCCATCTGGATGCCCGTCAAGGCCTTGAAGTGTTCGGCAAACAGGTGGTTCCAGGTCCCGTTGCCGGCAGAGCCGTAGTTCAGCGCGCCCGGATTGGCCTTGGCGTACGCAATCAGGTCACTGATGTTCTTCACGGGCAGGCCGGGGTTGACCACCAGCAAGCCGGGTGGCTGCGAAACCAGGACCACCGGGGCCAGGTCTTTCATCGGGTCATAGCCCAGTTTCGTGAACAGGCTGGGACCCACGAGGATGTTGCCGAACGACGCCAGCGCGATCGTATGGCCATCGGCGGGTGCCTTCGACAGGATCTCGACGCCCAGTGTGCCGCCGGCGCCGGCACGGTTGTCGACGACAACCTGTTGGCTCCAGAGTTCGGACAGTTTCGCCGCGATCAGGCGGCCCTGCACATCGGTGTTGCCTCCGGGTGCAAACGGAACGATGAATCGCACGGGGCGTGTCGGATAGTTCTGCGCGGCCACCGGGGGAATGGCGATGAACATCGCGGCGGCCAGGATGAACGGCGTGTGCAGCATACTTCCTCCTCCAGCAGGTTCGCCGGCATACGGTGTGCCGGCGGTCATTCGAGTACTAGTAACTGGTCGGCCAGTTGCGCAGCAGATGTTCCCCGACGCCGTTCTTCATCCCCTTGCGATGCACTTCCAGCGTGCGGATCAGCCAGTCACGGGTGTCGCGCGGATCCAGTACATGCTGTGCCTCGTAGAGCTCGGCCAGGCCCCATGCCGAGGTATCGCGTTCGACTTCAACCTTCAATCTGGCGAACTTCTCCGGGTCGTCCTGCTGCCTGACGCCGTACAGGACGTTGACCGAAACCGCGGGATCCATGAAGCCGAGATCGGCCATCGGCCATACGGCGACTTCGTCCGCCCCCTTGCCGCCGGCCATGTTGATATAGGCTTGGCCGTAATTCTTGCGCATGATCACCGTCAGCTTGGGGACGGTGACCAGCGACAGCGCGTTCATCCAGTTGATGACCTTCCCCGGCATGCCGCGCATCTCGCCTTCGACACCGATCAGGAAACCCGGTACGTCGACCAGGAACACCAGCGGCACGTTGAAGGAATCGCACAGCACCATGAAGCTGATGACCTTCTGCACCGCGTCGGCATCCAGCGCGCCGCCCTTGAACATCGGATTGTTGGCGATGAAGCCGGTGGTCTTGCCGTCGAGCCGCGCCAGTACCGTGGCGACCGACTTGCCGAAGCGCGCCTTGAGCTCGAAGGTCGAATCCCGGTCGGCGACGGCCTCGATGATCCTGCGCACGTCGTACACCTGGGCCCGCGATTCCGGCAGCAGGTCGAAGATGGTCTTGCAGGCCTCGTCCGAGCCCTCTGGAACCGGGACTTCCGGTGGCGCCTGCAGGTTGTGGCTGGGCAGGTAGGACAGGAACTGCCTGATCG
>JBILGF010000360.1:0-3774 GCA_044351195.1 Burkholderiales bacterium | reverse complement strand
TGGCAGGCAGGCGCGTGCAATGCGAGGATCTCGGATCCGAAGGTCTTCCAGTTCCGGCTGACCAGGGCACGCTGCAGCCGCGCGACCGGCTCCTTCAGGGCCGGATCCGACCGCGGCAGCTCCCGCAGCGCGACCAGCAACGGCTCCAGCGGATCGCCATGGTGCTCGCTCGCGATTCCCGAGATCTCTTCGTAGCACCGCTGGTAATTGTCCGGCGTCGGTGCGAGCTTGCGCACCGACAGCATGCGCAACGTCTCGCGCGCGACATCGGTCGGGGACTTCGCTGCTGGGAGGTCGGGTGTGTACGACGTGGCACCCGCCGGCTTGAGAGTCTGCATGCCTGATCCGTTTTCGACGCTGACAAGATGGGGCCTGGTGCTGTAACGTCATGTCGGCCCTTGATCTTTAGCCCGATCGCCGCCGTGCGTTGCAAACCCTTACCCGAGTACCGCCGATCCATGTCCCGATATCCCGCAGACCTTGCCTGGCACCCGTCCTCACGCTTGCCACCGGCCACGCCGTGGCCGGTCTGTCCGAGCCGGGCCCGCACCGGGTACGGGGTTGCAGCAGCGCGCCGGGCAGTGGCGCTGCTGTCCCTGCTGCTCACGGCGTGCGCATCCGGCGCTGCGACACTCGCGCTGGCTGCGTCGCCGGCCGGCGGGCCGGGCACCGGCGTGCCATCGCAGGGCGAACGCATCGTGCAGTCCGTCCAGCGCCACCTGCAAGAGCAGACCGCTTCGCTGCCCGGCGAAGTGCGCATCGCGGTCAATCCGCTGGACGAGCGCACCCGCCTCGCAGCCTGCGACGACATGCAGGTGTTCACGGCGCCGGGCGCGCGGCCCTGGGGCGCGGTCTCGGTCGGCGTTCGTTGCCTTCGGCCGCAGTCGTGGCAGGTGTATGTGCAGGCATCGGTCCGGGTGTTGGCGCCCGTGGTGGTTGCGGGAAGGGCCATGCTGGCCGGCAGCACGGTAGATGCGGCAGACCTGACCACACGGGTCGAGGAACTGACCGCCCTGCCCGCGTCGGTGCTGCAGGATCCGAACCTGGCGATCGGCCGGGTGCTTGCCTCGAACGTGCAGGCCGGCAGCGTGCTGCGCGCCGAGAACCTGAAACAGGTGCTCGCAGTCGTGAACGGCCAGACCGTACGGGTGATCTACGAGTCGCCCACGCTCAGCGTGACCTCCGATGGTCGCGCGCTGGGCAACGCGGCCGTGGGACAGGGCGTGGACGTACGCGTCGGTTCGGGCAAGACCGTCCGCGGCATCGTGCGCTCGACGGGCGTGGTGGTCATACAGTAGCGGTGCGCGTCGATCCTGCCCGACCAATCCTCTCCGACCTCTTGCGCAGCCGCTGCGACTGCCGCAACATACCGCCGTGCAGGACACCTGATTTCCCGGAATCCCTAAAGGTTCTGCTCCATCAGCCGTAAACGAGTCCATGAAGATGAAGATCGACAGCGGCATCCCCTCCGCCACTCCGGTAACGCGTGTCAGCGAGACACCCGACCGTGAGGCGAAGGTCGCTCGCCAGCCCTCCGGAGCCTCCGCCGGGGACAGCGTCGAGATCACCAGTCTTTCCGCCCGGCTCAATGAACTTGAAAGCGTGCTGGCCGGGGTTCCCGTGGTCGACAACGCGCAGGTACAGGCCATCAAGGATGCGATCAGCGAAGGACGGTTCCAGATCGACTCCGAGGTCGTCGCCGACCGTTTGCTGTCGAGCGTGAAGGAACTGCTGCTCCAGCGCGGTCCCGCCTGAGCGTGGCCACGCAACGGTCGTGCTGCGGGTGAGCCCTGCCGACGACGCCCGCTCGCGTTTCATCGCCGACCTGCATGCAGAGGCGGCCGCCTTCGCCGACTTCTTCGAGCTTCTGCGCACCGAACAGGCGGCACTGGCCGCGCGCGACATTGACGCGCTGCTGCAGGTCGCTCCGTCCAAGTCCGAACACATCGGTGCGCTCAACGAACTCGCCCGGCGCCGGGCGACCTACCTGAACGGGCAGGCGTTCGCCGCCGACCGCAACGGCATGGCGCAATGGCTGCTCGTGCACGGCCGCAGCGATTCCGCCGTGCTTTCGGCGACCTGGCATCGTCTGCTCGAGACGGCCGCCAGGGCGCAGGCCCTGAATCGCGAGAACGGCGTGCTGATCGAGACCCGCTTGCAGCACAACCAGCGGCTGCTGTCGGCACTGGCCTCCGGTGCCCAGCCCTCGCTGTACGGCCCGGACGGACAGACGCGCATGGGCGGTCCCGGCCGCGACCTCGGCAAGGTCTGACGGCGCAGACCACCGTTATTTCTGCGGCATGCCGGGCTGGGGTATCCGTGGCTGCCCCGGCCCGGCTTCGGCCTGGATGACGACCGCCACCCGGCGGTTCCGGGCACGCGCCTCGGCACTGCCCCCGGCCTCGATCGGCTGGTTGTCGGCGTGTCCGATCGCGGTCAGCCGGGCGGCCGGGATGCCGGTCTCGACGAACAGGCGAACTACGCTTGCCGCCCGGGACGCCGACAGTTCCCAGTTCGATGCAAACGCTGGCGTGGCAATCGGTACATCGTCGGTGTGTCCCTCCACGGCGACCGCACCGCGGGTGCGCGCCAGCACCTGGGCCACCTCGGCCAGCGTGCGCGTGGCGGCAGGCTCGAGTACCGACTGCCCGGAGCGGAACAGCACGCTCGCGTTGATCTCGATCACCAGTCCCTGCCGTGTCTCGCTGACCCGCACCAGTCCGTCCTTGACCAGCGGGTCGAGCATCGTGGACAGCTCGGCACCCAGTTCGCGCATCCTTGCCATCATCGCGCGAATGGCCGCCTCGTCCTCCGGCGAGCCCGGCGCGGGGCCGATGATACCGCCCTGCTCCTTGCCGACGATCGAGCGTGGAGAGTTGGTCGGGCTGGTCGCATCGGGCAGGCGAGACGGGTTCTGGAACGCCTGCACGAGCGAGTCGCTGAGCACCCGGTACTTGCTCTCGTTCACCTGGGAGATCGCGTACATCACGACGAAGAAGGCAAACAGCAGGGTGATGAAATCCGCGTAGGACACCAACCAGCGGTCGTGCGACTCCGGATCCTCGGGCGGACGCTTGCGCGGCATGGCGGCGGCTAGACCAGGTAGCCTTGCAGGCGGATCTCGATCGAGCGCGGGTTCTCGCCGTTGGCGATACCTACCAGCCCCTCGATCAGCATTTCGCGCATGCTCACCTCGCGCGCAACCAGCGACTTGATCTTGTTCGCGATCGGCAGGAACACCAGGTTGGCCAGTCCGACACCGTAGATCGTGGCGACGAATGCCACCGCGATGCCCGCGCCGAGCTTCGCCGGATCGGTCAGGTTCTCCATCACCTGGATCAGGCCCATCACCGCACCGAGGATGCCGACCGTGGGCGCATAGCCGCCCGCAGCCTCCCAGACGCGGGCAGCGGCGCGGTGGCGCGCCTCGAACGCGTTGATCTCGAGTTCGAGGGCCTCGCGCAGGACATCCGGCTCGGCGCCGTCCACCAGCAGTTGCAGGCCCTTGCGCTCGAACGGCTCACGCGAGACGTCGATGGCGGTCTCGAGGGCCAGCAGCCCGCCGCGGCGCGCCGTCTGGCTCCAGCCGGACACGCGTGCGATCAGCCGCTTCGGCTCGTGGACTGGCGGCTTGAACACCCACAGTCCCAGGCGCATCGCATCGGAGAACTGTTCGGCGGAACTCTGCAGCATGACCGCGCCGGTCGTGCCGCCAACCACCACCAGGAAAGCGGTGACCTGCAGCAAGGACGCGGGGTGGCCGCCCTCGAGCAT
>JBILGF010000359.1:0-3782 GCA_044351195.1 Burkholderiales bacterium | reverse complement strand
AGAGGGATTGGCCTTGCCTGCAGGCACCTGCAGCTTGATGTAACCGACGACTTTCTTTGCCACGACTCATGCTCCTTCGATGACGGGTGGAAACGAGCCCACTGGGCTCTCCCCGGGATGGCGGGCCGGAACCACGAGGTTACGGCCTGCGGGATGGGTTACTGCCTTGCCGCGGCGCCGGGATACTGCGCACGCGGATACTGCGGATGCTGCGAACGTTGCACTTGCCAGTGGGTGTCGGCGGTGTCGGCGGTGTCGGTGGCGCCGGTGGCAACAGCGGTAACGGTGGCACCCGCGCTACCGGCCGCGCCCCGGGTACGCGACCCCGGGCGACCTGCCATGGTCCGTCAGGCTTTCTCCACCTGCGAGAAATCGAGTTCGACCGGCGTGGAGCGGCCGAAGATCGACACGGCGACGCGCAACTTGTTCTTCTCGTAGTTGACTGCCTCGACCGTGCCGTTGAAGTCGGTGAAGGGCCCTTCCTTCACGCGGACCATCTCGCCGCTCTCGAACAGGACCTTCGGCTTGGGTTTCTCGACGCCCTCCTGGATCTGGTGCAGGATGTTGTCGACTTCACGCTGGCTGATCGGCGTGGGCTTGGTAGCCGTGCCACCGATGAAACCGGTGACCTTGGGCGTACTCTTGATCAGGTGCCAGGTGTCGCTGATCGTCTTCTGGCCGGATTTCATCTCGACTACTTCCTCGACCGGAACCAGCACCTGGCCGAACTTGTCCTGCATTCCGGTGCGCTGGATACGGTCGAGCAGCGTGCGCTGCACGGTCTTCTCGAACCCCGAGTACGCGTGCACGACATACCAGCGTTTGCCACTCATCACTCAGTCCGCCCCATCAAGAGTTGCACCAGGTAAAGCAGGCTGGCGTCGACGATCCACAGGAAAATCGCGGTGACCACGCAGAACGCGAACACGATGCCCGTGGTCTGCAGTGTTTCCTTGCGCGACGGCCAGACCACCTTCTTGGTCTCTTCGACCGATTGCAGCGCGAACGTCCGGAAGCGCGTGCCCTGCCCGGTCGTCCACAATGCGGCGGTTGCCACGATCAGGCCGCCGAGCACGCAGACCACGCGCACCACGGTCGGACTCTGGTCGAAATGATAGAAGCCGTAGAGCCCGGCGATCACCGCGACTGCTGCCAGGACTGTCTTCGCTGTATCCATTTACCCGTCTGTTGTCGTTGGTGGCATCGGATGGCAGGCCAGGAGGGTGTCGAACCCCCAACCTTCGGTTTTGGAGACCGACGCTCTGCCAATTGAGCTACTGGCCTTCCGGCGACACCGAACTACGGGGGCTGGTGACAGCCCCCTTCCTGAGCGCAGTTGCTGGCGATACCCCGCCAGGTCTTACGCGATCACTTTGGCGACGACACCCGCGCCAACGGTCTTGCCACCTTCGCGGATCGCGAAGCGCAGCCCCTCTTCCATCGCGATCGGCTGGATCAGCGTGACCGTGATCGAAATGTTGTCCCCCGGCATCACCATCTCGGTGCCCTCCGGCAGGTCGATCGAGCCGGTCACATCCGTCGTGCGGAAGTAGAACTGCGGACGATAGCCATTGAAGAACGGCGTGTGACGCCCGCCCTCTTCCTTGCTCAGGACATAGATCTCGGCGGTGAACTTCGTGTGCGGCAGAATCGAGCCCGGCTTGGCCAGCACCTGCCCGCGCTCGACCTCTTCACGCTTCGTCCCGCGCAGCAGCACCCCGACGTTGTCCCCCGCCTGCCCCTGGTCGAGCAGCTTGCGGAACATCTCCACGCCCGTGCACACCGTCTTCAGCGTCGCCTTCAGGCCGACGATCTCGATCTCGTCGCCCACCTTCACGATCCCGCGCTCGATACGTCCGGTCACCACCGTGCCGCGCCCCGAAATCGAGAACACGTCTTCCACCGGCATCAGGAACGTCCCGTCGATCGCGCGCTCCGGCGTCGGAATGTACGCATCGAGCGCCGCCGCCAGCTTGTGGATCGCGCCCTCGCCCATGTCCGAGGTGTCGCCTTCCATCGCCTTGAGCGCCGAACCCGTCACGATCGGGGTGTCATCACCCGGGAAATCGTACTTCGACAGCAGCTCGCGTACTTCCATCTCGACCAGCTCGAGAAGCTCCGCGTCATCGACCATGTCCGCCTTGTTCAGGAACACGATGATGTACGGAACCCCGACCTGGCGCGCCAGCAGGATGTGCTCGCGCGTCTGCGGCATCGGACCGTCGGCCGCAGACACCACCAGAATCGCGCCGTCCATCTGCGCCGCTCCCGTGATCATGTTCTTCACGTAGTCGGCGTGTCCCGGGCAGTCCACGTGCGCGTAGTGACGGTTCTCCGTCTCGTACTCCACGTGCGCCGTGTTGATCGTGATGCCCCGTGCCTTCTCTTCCGGCGCCGAGTCGATCTGCGCATAGCTCTTCGCCTCGCCGCCGAACTTGCGCGACAGGATCGTCGTGATCGCCGCCGTCAGCGTCGTCTTGCCGTGGTCTACGTGACCGATCGTCCCGACGTTCACGTGCGGCTTCGTACGTTCGAATTTACCTTTGGCCATGACTGGAGCTCCTGCTGCGGATACGGGTGGGTTTCAAGATGGGGACTGCAGAATCGGGGACGGCGGGTCTGCGCCGTCATCGGCACGCCGCGGGTCCGGTCGGACGTGCAGGCTGCCGACCTGCGTTGCCAGCGGCCCTGACGGCCACCAGCATGCTGATGGTGCCCATGGCCCGGATTGAACGGGCGACCTCTCCCTTACCAAGGGAGTGCTCTGCCACTGAGCTACATGGGCGTGAATCGAGGTGAATCGGGGTGGATCGGGGTGATGCGTGGCGGGCGAGACATGTTCGGTATTCGGTGCTCGGTATTCAGTGTTTGGTGTTCGGTGTTCGGTGTTCGATATTCGGGGACGGCCTTGTTGCTGGAGCGGGTGAAGGGAATCGAACCCTCGTCTTTAGCTTGGAAGGCTATGGCTCTACCATTGAGCTACACCCGCGCGGCGTGCGCTGCCGGACCTTCCGACAGTCGTCGCGAGCCTCCCGCTGGAAGGCTCTCGCCAACCGCCCGGCACTGATACACCGGAAGACCCGCAGGAACGGCTGCGATGCCTGAAGCAGGGTGATGCGCTTGCACAGGTGCGTGAATCGGAAGAAGGAACATCGGGTACTGCGGATCTCTTTCGACGAAACTGCCCGGCGACCCGTGGTCGCTGCACGAGACGGGCCGGGTGATGCGTGGTGGAGGGGGAAGGATTCGAACCTTCGAAGGCAGAGCCGTCAGATTTACAGTCTGATCCCTTTGACCGCTCGGGAACCCCTCCAAAATGCGAATCGCGGATTTTGGCGCGGACCGGCCAGATTGTCAAATCCTGCTGTTGAACAGCGTCACCCGGGCCCGGTCAGGATGCAATCGGCACGGAATTTCTTCGGCAGCAGCAGGCCCTTGCGCGCACGCCGCCCGACATGGTGATCGAGGTCGGCACCCCGGATCTCGATCTCGCCGGCCTTGCCCATGCGCCCCGCACCGCCCAGGCGCAGCGATTTGCCATTGCAGGGGCCGATCGCCACCAGTTTCTCGCCATCGTCCAGCCCGATCGCGATCACGCCCCGGCCACCGCCCGACAGTTGCTTGAACTCCTCGATCGCAAACAGCAGCAGCCGGCCGAAGCCGGATACCGCGGCGACGAACGGTGCAGTCCCTGGCTGGAACAGCACGGGCTTGAGCGGTTCCTCGTCAGAAGCGAGCCCCATGAACTGCTTCCCCGCCCTGATCCGGGACAGCATGTCGCC
>JBILGF010000103.1:0-8378 GCA_044351195.1 Burkholderiales bacterium | reverse complement strand
AGAACGCATAGCCACCGCTGCCGCCGAGCATCACGCAGTCTTCGGCGCGCCCGGCGATCATCTGGGTGATGCGCGCGCCTTCCTGTACGTCGAGCAGCGACGGGGCCGGCACGCCATCGCCGCGCGCCCCTGGCAACTGTGCGACCGGCACCGTGTAGGCCCGTCCGCGAGTGTCGAGGAAGACGGCCTGGTCGACCGTGCGGACTTCGCGCGCGTACTGCAGCGCGTCGCCTTCCTTGAAGGTGAACTGCGTCCAGTCGTGGCCGTGGCCGGTACGGGAGCGCACCCACCCCTTGGAGGAGAAGATCACGGTCACCGGCTCGTCGACCACGGCCACCTCGACGCTCGCGCGCTCGGAACGCTTGATCAGCGTGCGCCGCGCATCGCCATGCTGTTTCGCGTCGGCTTCAATCTCCCTGATCACCAGCTTCTTCAGCGAGGAAGGGTTGTCGAGCAGTTCGACCAGCTCTGCGCGTTCGCCGCGCCTGGCTGCGAGCTCCTGCTCGACCTTGAAGGCCTCGAGCTTGGCCAGCTGCCGCAGCCGCATCTCGAGGATATCGTCGGCCTGGCGCCCGGACAGCCTGAATGCCGACATCAGCTCGGGTTTCGGTTCATCGGCGTTGCGGATGACCCGGATCACCTCGTCGACGTTGAGCAGGACCAGCATCCGGCCCTCGAGCACATGGATGCGCTCGTCGACCTGGGCCAGCCGGTGCCCGCAACGGCGGCGCACGGTGTCGAAGCGGAAGTCGATCCATTCGGCGAGCACGCCGCGCAGCGACTTCTGCTGCGGCCGGCCATCGCGGCCGATGGTCACCAGGTTCACCGACACGCTGGACTCCATGCTGGTGTGCACCAGCAGCGTGTTGATGAACTCGTCGCGGTCGAGCCGGGAACTGCGCGGCTCGAGTACCAGCCGCACCGGCGCATCCTTGCTCGACTCGTCACGCGCCTTCTCGAGCACGGACAGCGTCAGCTGCTTGAGCTGGGTCTGCTCCTGGGTGAGCGTCTTCTTGCCGGCGCGCACCTTGGGGTTGGTGAGCTCGTCGATCTCGCCCAGTACCTTCTGCACCGACACACCCGGCGGAAGTTCGTTGATCACCGCCTGCCACTGCCCGCGAGCGAGTTCCTCGAACACCCAGCGTGCGCGCACCTTGAGCGAGCCGCGCCCGGTCTCGAAGGCCACGCGCAGGTCTTCGTCCGGGGAGATGATCTGCGCACCGCCCGGGAAATCGGGGCCAGGCAAGAGACCGCGCAGTGCATCGACATCGAGCTTCGGATTGCGGATCAGCGCCACCACCGCCGCGGCGACCTCGCGCAGGTTGTGCGATGGCACTTCGGTGGCCATGCCGACTGCGATGCCCGATGCGCCGTTGAGCAGCAGCATGGGCAACCGTGCCGGCAGCAGCGTCGGCTCGCGGAACGCGCCGTCGTAGTTCGGCACGAAATCGACCGTCCCCTGGTCGATCTCCGACAGCAGCAGTTCCGCGATGGGCGCCAGGCGCGCCTCGGTGTAGCGCATCGCCGCCGCGCCGTCGCCGTCGCGCGAGCCGAAGTTGCCATGGCCATCGACCAGCGGATAGCGCATCGTGAAGCCCTGGGCCAGCCGCACCATCGCGTCGTAGGCGGACTGGTCACCATGCGGATGCAGCTTGCCCAGCACCTCGCCGACGATGCGCGCCGACTTCACCGGCTTGGACGTAGAGGTCAGCCCCAGTTCGCGCATCGCGAACAGGATGCGCCGCTGCACCGGCTTCTGGCCATCGCACACATCGGGCAGGGCGCGCCCCTTCACCACCGACATCGCGTACGACAGGTAGGCGTGTTCCGCGAACAGCGACAGCGGCAGGGAATCGCCGTCGGGCATTGCCGGCAGCGCGCCGGGTGCACGCGGCGGTACGCCGCCGCCACTGTCGCTGTCGCCGCCGACCGGTGGCGCGGCCACCACCGCCGCGACTGCGACATCGCGCGCGCTGCCGAACAGATCCGGCTGGTCTGCGCCGCCGCTCATCGGGACCGCCTCGCGCAGCGCGAGCAGGACTTGCCATCAGGTATCCGCTCAGACATCGGCTTCGACCTCGTTGCCATGACGTTCCATCCAGGCACGGCGCGAGGCCGCCTCACCCTTGCCCATCAGCATCGTGAACACCTTGTGCGTCTCGGCCAGTTCCGACCGGGTCATCGACACGGGAAGCAGGCGGCGCGTGGCCGGATTCATCGTGGTTTCCCAGAGCTGCTCGGCGCTCATCTCGCCCAGCCCCTTGAAGCGCTGCACCTGCCAGGACCCGTCGCGCACGCCCTCCTTGCGCAGCTTGTCCTCGATCGATTCCAGTTCCGCATCGTCGAGCGCATAGACCTTGCGCGCGAGCCGCTTGCCATGGCCGGGCACGTCGACCCGGTACAGCGGCGGCTTGGCGATGCAGACATGGCCGCGTTCGACCAGCTTGGGGAAATGGCGCAGGAACAGCGTCAGCAGCAGAACCTGGATGTGCGAACCGTCGACGTCGGCGTCCGCCATGATCGCGATCTTGCCGTAGCGCAGGTTGTCGACCACCGTATCGGGCGCATCCAGGTCGTGCGGGTCGACGCCGATCGCCACCGCGATGTCGTGGATCTCGTTGTTGGCGAACAACCGGTCGCGCTCGTGCTCCCAGGAATTGAGGACCTTGCCGCGCAGCGGCAGTATCGCCTGCAGGTTCTTGTCGCGCCCCTGCTTGGCCGAGCCGCCAGCGGAATCGCCCTCGACCAGGAACACTTCGTTGTCGCGCGGGTCGACCGATTCACAGTCGGTGAGCTTGCCGGGAAGAACGGCCACGCCGGAACCTTTCTTCTTTTCCACCCGGCCCTGCGCCGAACGCATCCGCTGCTGTGCCTGCCGGATGGCCAGCTCGGCGATCGCCCGGCCGTACTCGACATGCTCGTTGAGCCAGAGGTCGGACGGATCGCGCACCATCGTCGACACCAGCCGCACCGCATCGCGCGAGGACAACCGCTCCTTCGTCTGTCCCTGGAACTGCGGGTCGAGTACCCGTGCCGACAGGATGTAGCTGGCGCGGCCGAACACGTCCTCGGGCTGCAGCTTGACACCCTTGGGCAACAGGTTGTGCAGGTCGATGAAATGCTTCACCGCATTGAACAGTCCTTCGCGCAGCCCGCTGTCATGGGTGCCGCCAGCGGCGGTCGGGATCAGGTTCACATACGACTCGCGCACCACCGAGCCGTCCTCGGCCCATGTGATCGCCCAGGCAGCACCCTCGCCTTCGGCATAGGTGTCGTTGTCGGACGGCTTGCCGGCGTATTTCGCGCCAGTGAAGATCGGCGTCAGCGTCTGCGCGCCGCCGAGCAGTTCTTCCAGATACTCGTTGATGCCGCCCTTGTAGCGCCAGGTGCGCGATTCGAACGTGCCGCCCGCCTTCTCGGTGGCAAGCGTCACCGCGACATCGGGCAGGAACGCCGCCTTCGATCGCAGCAGGCGTTCGAGCTCGTCCAGCGGGACCCTGGGCTGGTCGAAGTACTTCGGGTCTGGCCATATGCGCAGGCGGGTGCCGGTCTGGCGCCCGGCATCGCCCGCCTTCTTCAGCGGCTTCACCACGTCGCCTCCGGCGAAGCCGATCTGCCAGAGCGCGCCGTCCCGGCGTACCTCGACATCGAGGCGCTGCGACAGCGCGTTGGTCACCGACACGCCGACCCCGTGCAGGCCGCCGGCAAACGAATAGGCTTCGCCGGCACGCTTGTTGAACTTGCCCCCCGCATGCAGCCGGGTGAACACGAGTTCGACCACCGGCACCTTTTCTTCCGGGTGCAGTCCGACCGGGATGCCCCGGCCGTCATCCGACACGCCGATCGAACCGTCGATGTAGAGCGTGACCTCGACCTTCCTGGCATACCCGGCCAGGGCTTCGTCCACGCAGTTGTCGATCGCCTCGGCAATGATGTGGCCCGGATCGCCCGTGCGCGTGTACATGCCGGGGCGTTCCTTG
Source organism: Burkholderiales bacterium (assembly GCA_044351195.1). Classification (GTDB taxonomy): domain Bacteria; phylum Pseudomonadota; class Gammaproteobacteria; order Burkholderiales; family CAIKXV01; genus CAIKXV01. The sequence goes on along the minus strand of JBILGF010000103.1, from coordinate 4,398 downwards.
ACCGGCTCGAGCCCCTTCAGGACCCGAATCGAAGCTTCATCGTAGCGCGCGTTGGCCATTCGATCCGTTCATGACTCAGTTGGATGCCGGAAAATTCCGGAACCGGAAAGCCGAAAACCATTCACAGCGATTGTGGATAACCGCCCCTGATCCGCCCCGCAGGCCGCGCCGTTGCTGGCGATCGACCGGGTTGCCTCCATAACAGGCAGCGGCCCTTGCAACACACCGAACGCACCTTGCTTGCGCGAACGGCGCTGCGCTGTCAAGACTTGACGCCGCGCGTCGCTTGCCTCACCGCTGCCGGCACGGCCCGTGGCCTCGGTACGCAGTGTGCAGTGCGCGGCTCGCGAGGGCACCGCCGCGCGGCGCAATTATAGTGAGCGCACGGCGTCGCGCAGCATCGATCTGCGAATGATCGGCCTTGACAGACCTGGGCGCGACGGGGCGTGGTGCTGGCACGGCAGCCAGGTCCACGCCCGCAGGCTCAGGAGATCGCCACCCGCGCCAGCAGCAGCGCGCCGCTGATCGTGAGCAGCAGCGCGATCGCGCGCAACAGCCGTTCCCGTGACAGTCGTTCCACCAGGAGACATCCGGCCAGCACGCCGATCACGCACGCAGGCAGCACGAAGACGAGCAGTTCGGGCAGTCCGGGTTGCAGCAGCAGCCCGGCGGCCATGAAGACAAGGAATCGGATCAGCAGGCTGATCAGGACGATCACCGCGATGGTCATGCGCAACCGGTCGCGATCGATGATGCGGCGGGACAGGTAGATCACGTAGGGCGGACCGCCGATCCCGAACAGCGCGCCGAGCAGGCCGCCGAGGAAGCCCGCCGGCCAGGCCCAGTGCACCGACAACGGCCGGTCGGGCAGCCGCGCGTGCAACGACCAGGCGCCATAGGCGAGCAGGAATACGCCCAGGGCGAACAGCGAGGCCTGCCTCGGCAGGCCCACCAGCAACGTGACCCCGAGCGCGGCGCCGATCACCGCGGTGCAACCCAGGCGCAGGAGTTCACCGTGGTCGGCGCGCACGCGCAGCACGCGCCTGTCGGCTGCCGGCACCTGGGTGCCGCTGCGATGCGACCGCCAGCGGCTGGTGATGGACACGATGCAGGCCGACAGCAGGTCGGAGACGACCGTCATCGACAGCAGGAGCGGCAGCGGCAGCAACTGCGACAGCCCGAAAACGACCGACGCGCACGCCATCACGGCCATGCACGCAAACAGCACCGGCACGCTGACCGGCAGCGACCCGGACACCCCGAGGGCAGCTGCAAGCGCAGGCAGCAGGTCGTCGATCAAGGGGCGCGCCGCAGCGACACGGCCTGCAGATGCCTGGAGAGAATCATCGCGGGTGATGATACTGCGGGAAACCTCACCGGAGATCGTCCTTGAAGCCCGTGCCTCTTCTCGAGTTCCTGCGCATCTTCTGGCGCCTCGCCAGCCCCTACTGGAGATCGGCCGAACGCCGGTCCGCCTGGGCGCTGCTGAGCGCCGTGGTTGCACTGAACCTCGCTTCGGTCTTCATGCTGGTGCAGGTCAACCGCTGGTACAACGACTTCTACAACGCGATCCAGGCATACGACCAGCCCGGCTTCGTCGCGCTGCTCTGGTACTTCCTGCTGCTCGCGGCGGTGTACATCCTGATCGTGGTCTACCAGCTCTATCTGACCCAGATGCTGCAGGTACGCTGGCGGCGCTGGCTGACCGCCCGCTACACCGACCGCTGGCTGTCCGGGCAGATCTTCTATCGCATGCAACTGCTCGATGACGGCACGGCGGGCGCCACGGCAGGAGCGGCCGGCGCCGGCACCGACAACCCGGACCAGCGCATCAGCGAGGATGTGCGGCTGATGTGCGAGCAGACCCTTGACCTCGGCCTTGGCCTGATGAATGCCATCGTCACGCTAGCCTCCTTCGTGGTGGTGCTGTGGACGCTGTCCGGCCCGGCCGCCTTCGTGCTGGGCGGCATCGAGATCACCGTGCACGGCTACATGGTCTGGGCGGCGCTGGCCTATGCCGCGATCGGCACCTGGCTCGCCAACCGGATCGGCAGACCGCTGGTGCGGCTGTCCTTCGACCAGCAGCGCCACGAAGCCGACTTCCGCTACGGGCTGATGCGCCTGCGCGAGAACAGCGAGACCATCGCGCTCTACCGGGGCGAGCCCGGTGAACGCTCGCGCATGCGCGAGCGGTTCAGCGAAGTATTCGCGAACTACCAGCGCCTGATGAAGCGGCAGAAGCAGCTCACCTGGTTCAGCAACGGCTACAACCAGCTGGCTACGGTGTTTCCGTTCGTGGTGTCCGCACCGCGCTATTTCGCCAGGGAAATCCAGCTAGGTGGCCTGATGCAGATCGCGTCGGCGTTTGGCCAGGTGCACGGATCGCTGTCGTACCTGATCAATGCCTATCCGGCCATTGCAGCGTGGAAGGCGACAGTCGACCGGCTCACCGGATTCGAGGCAAGGCTGATCGCCCTGGAACAGCAGTCCGGCAGTGCCGACCGATTCGCCCACGAAGAAGACGACAACGCTGGCCGAGACGGCAGCACGGCACTGGCCACACGCGGCCTCGACGTGGCCCTGCCTGATGGCCGGCTGCTGGTCGCCGGACTCGAACTCGACATCCCGGCCGGAGACGCGGTGCTGATCAGCGGCGCGTCCGGATCAGGCAAGAGCACGCTGCTGCGCGCACTCGCCGGAATCTGGCCGTACGGCGGCGGTACGGTACGGTTGCCACCACGCGCCCGGGTGCTGTTCCTGCCCCAGCGTCCCTATCTGCCGCTGGGCACGCTGCGGGAAGCGATCTGCTACCCGGGCACGCCGGTGCCGGGAGATCCGTGGTTCGACACCGTGATGGCGTCCTGCGGGCTGGCGCACCTGCGCGCCCGGCTGGACGAGCGGGAACTCTGGGCCCAGGTGCTGTCCGGTGGCGAGCAGCAGCGCATCGCGTTCGCCCGGGCGCTGCTGATCCGGCCGACGCTGCTGTTTCTCGACGAATCCACCTCCGCCCTGGACGAGGCTGCGGAGTCGACCCTGTATGCGCTGCTGCGGCAGGCGCTGCCGGGAGCCACGATCGTCAGCATCGGACACCGGAGCACCCTGCGCCAGTGGCACCGTTCGACCCTCGTTGCGCGAGGGGACGGACGCTGGGCGCGCGGCACGATGACCCCTGCCTGACGTTATATTGCACCGCAGGACTGTCAGGATCGATCGGTTTGACGCGCTGCACGGTGGAATCGGACAAACCGCGGGCAAAAAAAAGCGGAACCTGTCGGTTCCGCGGAAAATCCACCAAAGGAGGAGGTTTCGGAGGATTATGCGAAACGCTGTTAGCGTCTGGCACGGGAAGAAGTATACGGGCTCCCGGCGCCGGAATCAAGCTTTTCTTGTGCGGTGCGCCATCGGCGTGCCTCAGGCATGCCCCCGTCGCCTTTCTGCCGCCATCTGGCCCCGTTCCTCCTGGATCCGCCGGGCCAGCCGAGGGCCGGGTTCCGGCTGCGCACGCAGTCCCAGCCGCCCGAGCCAGGCCTGCCGGGCGGGCTCAGCGACGCCGGCCTGCAGCGCCGCACCGAGCGCGGCGACCGCGGCCGACGGCATGCCCGGCCCGGCCAGCACCGCAAACCAGCCCTCGCCCGGGAGGTCGAGGGCGGCGGCCGGGACGGGTTGGGCCTGCAGGGATCCGTCATCGATCCACGGTCCCGCCAGCGCACGCGGCAGGACTGCCCTATCGACCTGCCCCCCCAGCAAGGCCTGCAGCGCCGCCGCACCCCCATTGAACGCGACCTCCCGGCAGGGCTGCGCCCCCGTGCGCCCGGGCTGGCGCGCTGCCAGGGCCCGGGAGAGTGCCGCCGAGCGCCCGGCATGGCCGGCGCTTCCCACTGCGCAGCCGGCGTCGGCATGGCTTCGCAGCACCACATAGGGCACCGCGACGCAGGTAGCTACCGGCTGCAGCCGGTCGATGAGTTCACCGAGCCCAGGCCGCTCCAGCGCGGCATGGACGCACAGCGCCTCGCTGACCAGCAGCAGCGTGCGCGCACCGGCCGACTCTGCGATCATGCGCCGCGCCGCGCGCTCGCCACCTGCACCCACCATCCGTTCGATCGGCCACGGCTCGCCGAGGTGGGTCGACAGGATTCTCGCCACCATCTGCGCCAACACGTCCGACAGGGCTGACCCGGACGCGGTCTGCAGCGCGCGCTGCATGCGACTGGACGCCACCGTGCCGACGATCTCGGCAGGACCGGAAGGCAGGAACGGCAACAGCAGTCGTCCGGGCGCCGCGGGTCGGGCATGCCGGCTGGCCCCGAGCAGCAGCATGGCGATGCCGAGCCGGCGTCGCCCTGCGCTACTGCCGTCCATGGCGTGGGTCTCAGAAACCCGGCCCGCGGCCGCTGACCG
>JBILGF010000034.1:0-12314 GCA_044351195.1 Burkholderiales bacterium | reverse complement strand
GGCATCGTCGCCCATGGCGTCGCGCTGAAACCCGGCAAGCCGATCTGCCTCGCAGTGACGGACGGCAAACCGGTGGTGATCCTGCCCGGCTTCCCGACCTCGGCGATCTTCACCTTCCACGAGTTCGTCGCGCCGGTGTTGCGCGCCTTCGGCGGACAGCCTGCGCAGCGCCGGCAGTCGGTGCAGGCTCGGCTGCCCCTGCGCGTGAACTCGGAGCGCGGCCGCACCGAGTACCTGCTGGTCGGCCTGTTCGAGGCCGATGGCGGTACCGTCGCCTATCCGATGGGCAAGGGCTCGGGATCGGTCACCACCTTCAGCCATGCCGACGGTTTCGTGACCATCGGGCAGCACCAGGAGATCGTCGACGCCGACACCCCGGTCGAAGTGCAGTTGCTGGGCGAGGGGCTGGCGGCGCCCGGGCTGGTCGCGATCGGCAGCCACTGTGCCGGACTCGACTGGCTGCTCGGCGAACTGCAGGCACGCGGCACCACCACCCGGGCGATGCATGTCGGCAGCATGGGCGGGCTGGCGGCGGCCAGGCGTGGGGAGTGCGACATCGCCGGCATCCACCTGATGGACCCGGCCACCGGCCGCTACAACCGCCACCTGCTCGATGACCGGCTGCTGCTGGTCGAAGGCTACCGGCGCCTGCAGGGGCTGGTGTTCCGCCGTGGCGATGCGCGTTTCGAAGGCCGCCCGCTCGCCGATGCCGTCGCAGCTGCGCTGGCAGATCCCGACTGCACGCTGGTCAACCGCAACGCCGGCAGCGGCACGCGCGTGCTGGTCGACCGGTTGCTGGACGGCCGGCAGCCGCCGGGCTACGGCGTGCAGACGCAGTCGCACAACGCCGTTGCGGCGTCTGTCGCGCAGTGCCGCGCCGACTGGGGCATCGCGATCGATACTGTCGCTGGGCAGTACGGGCTCGGCTTCATCCCGTTGCAGGAAGAGCACTACGATTTCGTCGTGCCGAAGGGGCGCGCGGAGCGGCCATCGGTCAAGGCCTTCCTCGCGCTGCTGCGCGACCCTGCGGCGCGCACGCGGCTGCAGGCGATGGGCTTGCGCCTGTAGCGGCGCGCGTGCGTGGTGCCTCGGGGGCCAGGCCAGGCTGGCAGCCATGCGTGCCGCGGCCATGGCTGGCCTGAGCCCGGCACGGCATGCGATCATCGGCGGTTTCCCGGGTCGGAGGGTTTGCCGGCCGATCCCCCTCCGCCGGGCATTCGCGCAAGGGATGCGCGCCGCGCGCATCCGGGGGGGGCACCGATGCATCTTGCGAACGGATGCGCCGCGGGACCGAGGCACTGAGGAGAAGGCAATGAAACTGCTGGTCCTGCCAGGCGACGGCATCGGCCCCGAGATCACCGATGCGACGCTCGCCGTCTGCAACGCGGCCGACGCCCGCTTCGGGCTCGGCCTGAAGTACGACCACGACCTGATCGGTTTTCCCGCGCTTGAGAAGTTCAAGTCGACGTTCCCGGACCATGTGCGCGCGAAGGTCGCCCACAGCGACGGGGTGATCCTCGGGCCGGTATCGCACCTCGACTACCCGCCGCGCGACCAGGGTGGCATCAACCCGTCGGGCGAGTTCCGCGTGAAGTGGGACCTCTACGCGAACATCCGCCCGGCGAAGAGCCGGATGGGCCTGTCGCGCGTGGGCGTGCCGATGGACCTGATCATCGTGCGCCAGTGCACCGAAGGTTTCTACGCCGACCGCAACATGTTCATGGGCGTGGGCGAGTTCATGCCCACGCCCGACATCGCGATCGCGGTGCGCAAGATCACCGCCGAGGCTTCGCGCAAGATCGCCGTCGTCTCGTTCGAACTGGCGCGTGGGCGCCGGAAGAAGGTTACGATCGTGCACAAGCACAACGTGATGAAGATGTCCGACGGCCTCTGGCTGCGCGAGGCGCGCGCGGTGGCGAAAGACTACCCCGACGTCGAGGTCGAAGAGAAGATCGTCGACGCCATGGCCGCGCTGCTGGTACGCGACCCGTCGAAGTTCGACGTGGTGATGGCCGAGAACATGTTCGGCGACATCCTGTCCGACGAGGCGGGCGAGCTGTCCGGCAGTCTCGGCCTGGCCGGCTCGACCAACCAGGGCGACGATTTCTGCGTCGCCCAGGCGCAGCACGGCTCGGCACCGGATATCGCGGGCCGGGGCATTGCCAATCCCACCTCTCTGATACTTTCCGTCGGCATGCTGTTCGACTGGTACGGCCGGCGCACCGGCAGGGCAAACCTGGTGGACGCAGCGGCCGCCATCGAGCGGGCGATCGATTCGGTGATCGTCGATCCGAAGCGGCGCACCGGTGACCTGGGCGGGTCGCTGGGAACCACCGCGTTCACGGCGGAAGTCGTGCAGGCCCTGGCCACTGCCTGAACGGATTTATTCCCATGACCCTTCGTATCGGACTCATCCATGCAACCCCGCTGGCGGTTGCGCCGATCAATGATGCGCTTCGTGCAGGCCTGCCCGGTGCACTGGCGATGAACCTGCTCGACGACTCGCTGGCCGTCGATCGCGCGGCACCCGGTGGCCTGGCGGTGGACTTCACGCCGCGCTTCCAGGCGCTCGCCGATTACTGTGCGGGGCAGGGCGTGGACGGCATCATCTATACGTGCTCGGCCTTCGGCGAGGCGATCGAGGCGGTACGCCGCAGGGCCTCGCTGCCGATGCTCAAGCCGAACGAGGCGATGGTCGAGGAAGCGGTTGCCGCCGACATGCCGATCGTCGTGCTCGCCACCTTCGCGCCGAGCATTCCGTCGATGGAAGTCGACTTCCGGGAGGCGATCGGTGCACACGGGCGCATGCCGGAACTGATCGGCGTGCACGTGCCCGACGCGCAGCGGCTGCTCGGCGAAGGCGATGCGGCCGCCCATGACCGCCTGATCGCGGAAGCGGCCGCGCGTCACAAGGGGCAGGGGCGCCTGCTGCTGTGCCAGTTCTCGATGGCCCGCGCGGCAGCGGCAGTCGAGGCGGCCACCGGCGAGACGCCCCTGACCAGCCCGCAGAGCGCGGTGGCGAAACTGCGCCGCGTGCTTCTGGGCTGAGGCCTGCGCGCAACGCGTCCCTGTGCGAAAATGCGGTCAATGGTGGCCGCCCGGGCGGGTACTGGCTGCCGGCGGAGAGCTCGAGGATGACCCTGGCTGCTGATCCGGGACTGATACCGCTGCCGATCGATCGCGCTGCAATCCGCAGGGCCGTCCTGCGCGGATCCGCGGCGCTCGCCGGCTGGGTGATGCTGGTCGTGTCGTTGACGCCTCTGCTGCCGCTGTCGGACACCGTGATCGCGGTCGGTCCGCCGGGCAAGCTGCTGCGCGGCCTGCCCGAGGGCGGCATCGCCCTGCTCGCGGCCGGGACGATATCGGTGGCGCTCGCGGTCGATGGTCCTGCGCAGGTGCGCGGCCTGTACCAGGCGGGTGCCTGGATCGTGTTGCCGGCCTCGCGCGGTGCCTGCATCGAGCAGGCGAAGGCCGGGCCTCGGCCCATGATGTAGCGCCCGATCGACGGCGGCCCGGGTACCCGACCCGACGCCAGGCGGCCGTTACATTTCGATCATGTGGCACTGCTACACTCCGGCAAGTCTCTGTCTGCGTTGTCAACCAGGAGTCCCAGATGAAGTCGTTCGTGAAGCGGTTCCCGTCCGGCCGCGCGCCGGCCGTCATGCCCGTCCTCGCCGTCGCAACCATGTTGGTGATGCCGCTGATGACGGCCGCCGTGCCGGCGATCGCCGCCGAGGCCTTTCCGCAGAAGCCGATCCGGATCATCGTGCCGTTCCCGCCCGGTGGGGGCACCGACTTCGTCACGCGGGTGCTTCAGCAGCCGCTGTCCGAGCAGCTCGGGCAGCAGGTACTGATCGACAACCGCGGTGGCGCGCAGGGCGTGGTCGGTACCCAGATCGGCGCGCGCTCGTCGAACGATGGCTACACGCTGGTGATCGCCGAGATCGGCGCCACTGCGGTCGCCCCGCCGATGAGCCCGAAGCCACCGTTCGATGCGATCCGCGATTTCACCCCGGTGGCCATGCTGGTCGAGCAGCCCTACCTGATGAGCATCCACCCGTCGGTGCCGGCAAAGAACCTCGCCGAGTTCGTGAAGCTGGTACAGGCCAATCCGGGCAAGTTCAACTTCGGCTCCGGCAACGCGACAGCACATGTGGCACAGGAAGTGTTCTATTCCACCGCGAACCTGAAGATGACCCACATCCCGTACCGCGGGTCAGGGCCGTCGATGGCAGCCCTGCTGGCGAATGAAGTCCAGGTGATCTTCTCCGGCCCGACTGCGGCGCTGCCCCAGATCAAGGCCGGGAAGGTGCGTCCCCTTGCAGTCACCTCGCCCAAGCGCTCGGGTGAGCTGCCCGACGTGCCGACGATGTCGGAGCTCGGCTACAAGGGCTTCGAGATCCGCGGCTGGTACGGCCTGATGGCCCCCGCGGGCACACCGCCGGCGGTGGTCAAGCGCCTGAACGAAGCGGTCAACAAGGTGCTGTCGGGCGGGCCGGCAGCCCAGACGCTGAAGGATCGCGGCTTCGATCCGACGCCGATGTCGCCCGATGCGTTCGGCAAGTACCTGCGCGCGGAGGTCGTGCGCTGGGCAAAGGCGGTCAAGCAGTACGACGTCAAGTCGACCGACTAGCGGGCGTATCCGGGGCCTGTCGCCGGCAGACAGCCGGCCGACAGGCTGTACGCGTCGCAAAACCGGCGGCCGGCCCCGCAAGCTGAGACAATGACGGGTCACCATCTCCGGGATCCGTGTCCGCGGCTTCGCAGCGGGCGAAGCCATGTACCTGCTCGCGTTCGTCACGATGATCGTCCAGGGCTCCCAGATGGGGAGCCGCGTGGTCGCCACGCTCCTTGCCCTGGAGCTGGATACCAGCAAATGGATGATCGGGCTGCTGATCGCGTCGTACTCTTTCCTGCCACTGCTGCTGGCCATCCATTCGGGCCGGGTGGCCGACCGGATGGGCACGCGCCGGCCGATGCTGTTCGGCATCGGATTCATGTCGATCGGGCTGCTGGTGCCGTTCATGTTCCCGACGCTGCCGGGGCTGTTCGTGTCGGCGACCATGGTTGGCCTCGGGTTCACGTTCTACAACGTGTCGAGCCAGAGCCTCGCCGGCCAGTACGGCCCCAAGGCCGAGCGCACGCGCAACTTTGCGACGCTGTCGCTGGGTTATTCGGCGTCCAACCTGATCGGGCCGGTGAGTGCCGGCTACCTGATCGAGTGGTACGGCCATTCGCGCGCCTCCGGCGTACTCGCCGCCACGATGCTGTTTGCTCTCATCGTGCTGTATTTCAGTCGATCGCTGAACACCACGCCGATGCTCGCGAGTTCGGGCAAGCCGCGCAGCTCGTTCGACCTGCTGGCCAATCCCGAGCTGCGCAAGATCCTGATCGCCAGCGCGCTGATCGTCACCGGCTGGGACCTGTTCACGTTCTATGTGCCCATCTACGGCCACAACATCCAGCTGTCGCCGGCCGAGATCGGCAAGATCCTGGGTGCCTTTGCCATCGGTGGTTTCGTGATGCGCGCCTGTCTCGGTCCGCTCACTACCCGCTTCCGGGTGCGTCCCGTACTGATGACCGCGATGTTCTTCGGCGCGGCCATCTATGTCGTTTTCCCGTTCATCGAGGACTACACGCTGCTGCTGCTGGTCGCCTTGCTCGCCGGTGCAGCGCTGGGCACCGGACAGCCGCTGACGCTGGCAATGGTGTTCAACCGCTGTCCCGAGGGGCGCGCTGGCGAGGTGACCGGGCTTCGGCTGGCGATCAACAACATGACCCATGTCATCGTGCCGGCAGGCGCAGGGGTGGTCGGCACGCTGGTCGGGGTGGCGCCGGTGTTCGTGCTGGCGTCCGTGTTCCTGCTCGTCGGGGGCCTGTTGAGCCGCCGCGCCTGACCCAGCCTGACCCAGCCTGACCGAGGGCGGTCTTGCACGGTGGCCGTGCTCAGCACAGAGGCCACCGCCGTACCCCAACCGCAGGGGCCGCGACCGGTATTCGGATTACTGGACGTCGCGTAACCGAATCTGCGCCTCCTGCAGCCGCTTTTTCGCGGCGTCGACGGCGGCCTCGAGGCGCCGCACGCGATCGAGGTACTGCTCTGTCGGCCGGCTGCGTGCGCCGCCGATGCCCTGGCGATCGCCCGGCTGGTCGGTTTCCTGGCCTGCCGCGAGAGCCTTCTGGGCTGCTTCGAGCTCGCGTTCGGCGGCATTTACCGCGTCCATCGCCTTCTGGCGCTGGGACTCCCGGGACAACTGCCGCTGTCGGAATTCCTCGTTCTGGCGCGCCGTCTCGGCGCGCCTGGCCTCGGCTGCATCGTTCGAGGAAGGACTGCCAGCCGCTGGCCGATCGATGGTCACCTTGGGTGTCACGTCGACCTTGTCGACGGATCGCGCACCGGGAACGGGATCCTGGGAATAGATCACGCGTCCGGCCGAATCGACCGACTTGTAGATGGTCTGGGCCTGCGCCCCGCCGACGAGCACCAGTGCCCAGGCGAACACGCAGGCGCGCGGGAAGGGCCGGCTGAGCGGCGGGATCGGTGAGTCTGGAGAGATCTGCATCGGGTTCTTCCTGGGGCTGCTTCCGGGTGCCAGCGGCACCCCTGTCCGTTCAACGCATGCGCCCCCGACAGGTTAACCGCAGGCGGTCGCCGACTCCAGCGGGATCGGCCGGCGGGACCGGCCGGCGTGGGATCGGCTGGCGCCGACCGGAGCACTGCGGTGGAGTGTGGGCGGGCTGCAACCGATTTTCAATCATCGGCCAGGTTCATTTCCGGAAATGTGACAATTGTGTGTCAAAGTACGCGGTTGTCGCACATAACCCCGACCGGAGGCTGACCCGACGTGCAGACCCTGCTGAATCTCCTCGCTGCCGTGGCCCTGCTGGTCTGGGGGACCCACATCGTGCGCACCGGGGTGATGCGTGTGTTCGGGGCCGACCTGCGCCGCTTTCTCGGCAGCAGTGCCAACAACCGCCTGAAGGCGTTCGGCGCAGGCCTCGGGGTGACGGCGGTGGTGCAGAGCAGCACGGCGACTGCGATGCTCACCACGTCCTTTGTCGGCCAGGGGCTGATTGCCACTGCGCCCGCGCTCGCCGTGATGCTTGGTGCCGATGTCGGTACCGCGCTGGTCGCGCAGTTCTTCTCGCTCGATCTGGGCTGGCTGTCGCCCGTGCTGATCCTGGTCGGCGTGATGCTGTTCCTGTCGCAGCAGAACCGGACGGCGGGTCGGCTCGGCCGGATCGCGATCGGCCTGGGCCTGATCATGCTCGCGCTGCGCCTGATCACCGAGACTGCGGCACCACTGACCGGAGCGGCCGAGGTGCGAGTGCTGTTCTCGTCGCTCACTGGCGACCACGGGCTCGACATGCTGCTCGGCGCGCTGCTCACGGTCGCAGCCTGTTCCAGCCTGGCGATCGTGCTGCTGGTGTCGGCGCTGGCGGCCACCAGCCTGATCGCCCCGGAAGTGGCGATCGGGCTGGTTCTTGGCGCCAACCTGGGCGGGGGGCTGCTCGCGGTGCTGGCCAGCCTGCGCGCGGGAGTGGCAGCGCGTCGGGTGGCGCTGGGCAACTTCGGCTTCAAGATCACCGGCTGCATCATCGCGCTCGTGATGCTGGATCCCCTGCTGGCCGCGCTGGCTTCGTTTGACGCCGATCCCAGTCGGATGGCGCTCAATTTCCACCTCGGATTCAACCTGTTCGTTGCGCTGATCTTCATCGCCTGGATCGGACCGATCGGCCGCCTGCTCGAACGCCTGCTTCCGGTGCCCGCCCCGACCGCGAACGATGCGAGCGCGGCGCGCTACCTCGACCCGGTCGCGCTGGGTACTCCGGCACTTGCCATTGCCTGCGCCGCGCGCGAGGCCCTGCGCCTGGGCGACCTGATCGAGACGATGCTCAAGACCCTGCTGCGGGTGCTGCGCGACAACGACGCCGAGGCCGCCCGGTTGCTGCGCCGCGCAGACGATGACATCGACCGGCTGTACACCTCGATCAAGCTCTACCTGACCCAGATCAGCCGCGAGGCGCTCGAGGAGAAGGAAGGCCGGCGCTGGGCCGAGATCATGTCGATCACCATCAACCTCGAGCATGTCGGCGACATCGTCGACAAGAACCTGCTCGAGATGGCGGAAAAGAAGATCCGCAAGCGCCTGTCGTTCTCGGACGCCGGGATGGCAGAGATCTGCGAACTGCACGGGCGCGTGCTGTCCAACCTGCAGCTCGGGCTGAACGTGTTCATCAACGGCGACCTGTCCTCGGCGCGCCGCCTGCTCGCCGAGAAGGAGCAGATCCGCGAGCTCGAGCGCACCTATGCCGATTCCCACCTGAAGCGCCTGGCCGACAACACGCTGCAGAGCGTCGAGACCAGCGCGCTGCACCTGGACATCATCCGCGACCTCAAGCGCATCAACTCGCATATCGCCTCGATCGCCTACCCGATCCTGGAGCAGGCTGGCGCGCTGTCGCCGACCCGGCTGCGCCCGGCGGTGCCGGGCACGCGTGGCGGCACGCCGCCGCGAGAGCACCCGTAGCACGGACCGGGCGCAGGCGGTGCGCCCGGTCCTGATCATCGACGTGGCGCTGGGCGCGGTCGCGGAGGCGTAAAATGGACGGCCACCACGAGACGCCGTCGACCTGATGCCCCAGCCCGCCTTTGTCCACCTTCGCCTTCACAGCGAATATTCAGTCAGCGACGGCTTGGTGCAGCCCGATGCGGCACTCGAGCGCGCGAAGGCGCTCGGCATGCCGGCGCTGGCGATCACCGACTCGGCGAACCTGTTCGGGCTGATCAAGTTCTACCGGGCGGCGATGTCCCTGGGCGTGAAGCCGATCGCCGGGGTCGACATGGTGGTCACCCAGGATTCGGACCGCGACCGTCCGATGCGCCTGCTGCTGCTCTGCCTGTCGCCGGCAGGCTACCGCCGGCTGTGCGAGCTGATCACGCGCGCCTATCGCGAGAACCAGCACCAGGGCCGCCCCGAGTTGCGCCGCGAATGGCTCGACGCAGCCGGCAACGACGGCCTGATCGCGTTGTCGGGCGCTCGCAAGGGCGAGATCGGCGCGGCGCTGCTTGGCGGCAACACGGCGCTTGCCGAATCGCTCGCGCGGGAATGGGCCGCCCGTTTCCCGGGACGCTTCTATCTCGAACTGCAGCGCGCCGGGCATGTCGACGATGAACCGCATGTGCGCGCGGCTGCGGCGCTGGCCGCACGGCTCGGGTTGCCGGTGGTGGCGACCCATCCGGTCCAGTTCCTCGACCCGGACGACTTCAAGGCGCACGAAGCCCGGGTGTGCATCGCCGAGGGCTATTCGCTCGGCGACCAGCGACGCCCCAGGGATTTCACCGCCGACCAGTACCTGCTGCCGGCCGACGCCATGGTGCAGCGCTTCGCCGACCTGCCTTCGGCACTGGCCAATACGGTCGAGATCGCCAGGCGCTGCAACCTCGAGCTCACGCTGGGCAAGACCCATCTGCCGCGCTTCCCGACGCCGGACGGGATCACCCTGGACGACTTCCTGCGCCTGGAAGCCGTCCGCGGGCTGGATGCCCGGATGCAGGTGCTCTATCCGCATCCGGCCGATCGCGAGCGCGAGCTGCCGCGCTACCGTGATCGGCTGGCGTTCGAGATCGACACCATCATCAAGATGGGCTTCCCCGGCTATTTCCTGATCGTCGCCGACTTCATCAACTGGGCGAAGCAGAATCAGGTGCCGGTCGGGCCGGGACGAGGCTCGGGCGCAGGGTCGCTGGTCGCCTACGCGCTGTGCATCACCGACCTCGATCCGCTGCGCTACAACCTGCTGTTCGAGCGCTTCCTCAACCCGGAGCGGGTGTCGATGCCCGACTTTGACATCGACTTCTGCCAGGAAGGCCGCGACAGGGTCATCAGCTACGTGCGCGGAAAATACGGTGCGCAGAGCGTGTCGCAGATCGTCACCTTCGGCACCATGGCGGCGCGGGCGGTGGTACGCGACGCGGGCCGCGTGCTCGACCTGCCGTTCCTGTTCTGCGATGCGATCGCCAAGCTGATCCCGTTCCAGCCGGGCAAGGTGGTCACGCTGCGCCGGCGCGAGGGCGAGGGTGACTCCGGCGTCATCTATGCGCGCGAGGTCGAACCGCAGATCGATGCGCGCGAACAGGCCGAAGAGGAAGTGGCCGAGCTGCTCGCGCTGGGCGAGCGTCTCGAAGGGGTGGTGCGCAATGTCGGCATGCACGCCGGTGGCGTGCTGATCGCACCGGGCAAGCTGACCGATTTCTGTCCCTTGTACATGGCTGCGGGCACCGATGCGGCGGTGAGCCAGTTCGACAAGGACGACGTCGAGGCGGTGGGCCTGGTCAAGTTCGATTTCCTCGGGCTGACCACGCTGACCATCCTCGACTGGACGCTGAAGTTCATCGCGCGCATCGATCCGCAGGCCGAGGTGCACCTCGACCGCCTGCCGCTGGATGATGCCGAGGCCTACCGGCTGTTTGCGCGCGCCAACACCACCGCAGTGTTCCAGTTCGAATCGCGCGGCATGCGCGACCTGCTCAAGCTCGCGCGCCCCGACCGCTTCGAGGACATCATCGCGCTGGTCGCGCTGTACCGGCCCGGACCGATGAGCCTGATCCCGGAGTTCTGCGACCGCAAGCATGGGCGGCAGCAGGTGTCCTACCCCGATCCGCGGGTCGAGGAAGTGCTCTCCGAGACCTACGGCATCATGGTCTACCAGGAGCAGGTGATGCAGATGGCGCAACGCGTGGGCGGCTACTCGCTCGGCGGCGCCGACCTGCTGCGCCGGGCCATGGGCAAGAAGAAGGCCGAGGAGATGGCGCAGCACCGCCAGATCTTTGCCGAAGGCGCGGCGAAGTCGGGCATCGAGGCCGACCGGGCGAACGAGATGTTCGACCTGATGGAGAAGTTTGCCGGCTACGGCTTCAACAAGTCGCATGCGGCGGCCTATGCGCTGGTGGCCTACCAGACGGCATGGTTCAAGGTGCACCACGCAGCCGCCTTCTTCGCAGCCAACCTCTCGGCAGTGATGGATGATGCCGACAAGGTCCGCGCGCTGTGCGAAGACGCGAAGGACAACGGGCTGTCGGTGTTGCCCCCGGACATCAACAGCGGCGAGTACCGCTTCGTGCCGATCGATCGCCAGACCATCCGCTTCGGCCTGGGTGCGATCAAGGGCACCGGTGAGTCGGCGATCGACGCCATCGCGGCCGCGCGCGCGAAGGACGGCCCGTTCCGCGACGTGTTCGACCTCTGCGCACGGGTCGACAAGCGGCTGGTGAACCGGCGGGTGGTCGAGGCGCTGGTGCGCGCGGGCGCATTCGACGCGCTCGACGAACACCGCGCGCGACAGCTGTCCTGGGTCGGCATCGCGATCGCCTCGGCCGAGCAGCGCGAGCGCAACGCGCAGCAGGTGTCGCTGTTCGGTTCGACCGAGACCGAGGCGCGCCCGCAGGTGGCACTGCCCGAGCCGGCGCCCTGGGATCGGCGGGTTCAGTTGCGCGAAGAAAAGACCGCGCTCGGCTTCTACCTGTCCGGCCATCCCTTTTCGGCCTACCGCGACGAGATCGGACGTTTCGTACGCTCGACGCTGGCCACGCTGGCGCCATCCTCGGGGGGTGGCGAGCAGGGCGGCGGGGGGGGCGGCTTCGGCCAGTCTGCCCAGGTGATCGCCGGCGTGGTCGAGTCGGTGCGGCAGCTGAAGACGCAGAACGCCAACCGGCTGATCGTGGTCACCCTGTCCGACGGCACCGCCGCGGTCGAGGTCACGCTGTACGGAGAGCTGTACGACCAGCACCGCAAGGCAATCGTCGAGGACGCGGTGCTGGTGCTCGAGGTGAAGGTGCGTGACATCCGGCGTGGCGGCGCCGACGGCGAGGCGGGCGAGACCTTCCGCCGGATCTCCGCCGACAAGGTCTACGACCTGACGGCTGCGCGAAACCGGTTCGCGCGCGGGCTCCGGCTGCACTGCAACGGACAGATCTCATCGGCCACACCCGAGGCGAACATCCGCCGGTTGCAGGACCTGCTCGGCCCGCATCGGCAGGGGCCGTGCCCGGTTCAGATCCTGTACGACAACGGCAAGGCCACCGTCGCGATCACGCTCGGCGAGCGCTGGAACGTGAACCTGCACGATGAACTGGTCGGCGGCCTCGCGCAATGGCTCAAGCCGGAGGCGGTCGAGATCGTCTACTGATCGCGCGGCTCGGTGCGCAGGCGCCCGATGACCTCGGCCACGCTCGCGCAGAGGTTCTGCTCGCCGAGCACTTCGACGAAGCCTGAGCGCGCGAACAGCGACAGCGGCTGCGCATTGGCGCCTGC
>JBILGF010000358.1:0-3841 GCA_044351195.1 Burkholderiales bacterium | reverse complement strand
GACGTCCAGTCCCAGGCGTGCGTAGTAATCGGTGGCCAGCACACTCGTGCCCCCACCGTTGCCGAACAGCACCACCTTTTCCGTCGGAGACTGCGGGCGTGGGGCCAGGGTCTGGAAGATCAGCAGCGTGTCGATGAGTTTATCCAGCGTGTCAACGAGCACGCTGCCAGTCTGCCGTGCCAGCGCCACCCACGCGCGATCGTCACCCGCCAGCGAACCGGTATGCGACGCCGCTGCGGCAAGCCCCTGCTGCGTGCGCCCGCCCTTGAGGATGACCACCGGCTTGACCGCCCTTGCATGGCGCAGGATGTCGAACAGGCGCCGGCCATCACGGGCCGCTTCGAGATAGAGACCGATCACCCGTGTGTGCGGGTCGGCGATAAAGAACTCGAGCAGGTCGGCAGGCGAGACATCGGCGCAGTTGCCGAGGGTCACCAGTCCGGAAAACTTCAGGCCGCGCGACAGACCTCGACGGATGATGTCGACACCGAGCCCGCCGCTCTGCGACACGACACCGATCGGTCCCACTTCCCGCGGGCCGATTTCGGTGAAGGTTACCCGTCCGCGCGGCGTGTAGATGCCCAGGCAGTTCGGTCCGAGCAGGCGCATGCCACCGGCGCGCGCAGCCTCAACCAGTTCGGTCTGCAGGTGCCGGCCTTCCTCGACTTCGCCGAAGCCGCTGGATATCACCTGCGCGAAACGTACATGGCCCCTGGCTGCGGACAGCATCGCAGGGATCTGCGCCGCCGACACCGCGATGTAGGCGTAATCCACCGGCCTGGGTGTATCGGCGAGCGTCCTGTACGCAGGCAAGCCGTCGATCTCCTCGGCCGCAGGGTGGATCGGATAGATGTCGCCAGCAAAGCCGAACTCGCGAATCCGGCGAATGAACACATTGGGCAGGGCATTTCCCTTGCTCGAGGCACCGACAACGGCGACGGTTTTCGGTGCGAAGAGGGGCGCGAAGTCCTCGAGGATGGTCATGGTTTGCAGTCAGCCCAGGATGAAACGTGCGTCGACTGCGATGGCCGCCGTATCGGAAACGATCAGCGGATTGATGTCCGCTTCGCAGATATCCGCCGCATGCTGCATCAGCAATCCCTGGTCGCCTCCCACGTTCAGCAGCACCTCGATGATGGCGTCGATCGATGCCGGCTTCGTGCCGCGTGCCCCCTTGAGCATGGCCACGCCCTTCAACTCGGCAAGCATTTCCTCGGCGTCGATGCGGGCGATCGGGCAAATGCGGAAGGAGACGTCTTCAAGGACTTCCACGAAGATGCCGCCCAGGCCCACCATGATGAGCGGGCCGAACTGCGGATCGCGCAGCCCGCCGACCACCAGTTCATGGCCGGCTGGCGCCATTTCCTCGATCAGGAAACCTTCAATACGCGCACCTTTTATCCTGGGCTCATCGAGCATGCCTTGGATCGCGCGCATCACCTCGACCGCAGAACACAGATTCAACGCGACTCCGCCAACGTCGCTCTTGTGAAGGATGTCCGGCGACATCAACTTGACCACGACTGGCGTCTTCAGCGCGTCCATCACGGCATCGACTTCCCCCATGCCCGTGACGATGCGAGATCGGGGTACGGTAATTCCGTATGAGGACAGCAGCTGTTTTCCGGCACCCTCGTCGATCGCACTGCGCCCAGCGCGGCGCGCTGCAGTGACCGGATCTTCATCCATGGATTCCATGATTCAACGCCTCTGCCTGCAACGCGTGGCTGATGAGCCGATGTGCACTGCGGAGCGATCCTGCTGCTCGGCGAAAGCCAGATCCCGCCTGCGCACCCGCCCGCTCAGAGCTTGCCGACGATGCCCGCTTTCATGAGTTGCACAAGGCGTTCGGCTTCCCTCTTCATGAAACGCCCGAAGTCTTCAGGCGTTCCCCCCTGGATCTCCACATCGTTCTCTTCGAGCCGCTTCCGGACATCCGGCATCGCAAGAATCCGGTTGGAGGCCTCGTTCAGCCTGTCGATGATCGGTCGTGGCGTCCGGGCCGGGGCCGCCATGCCGAACCAGGTGACGGCTTCTGCGTCCTTGATACCGAATTCGGCAAGCGTCGGGACATCGGGCAAGGCCGCACTGCGCTTTGCACTTGCAACACCCAGAATCCGGATTCGTCCCGCCCTCACCTGGCCTTCCGAAGAAACCTTGGTGGTGTACATCAGCTGAATCTGCCCGCCGACCAGATCCGCGAGCGCGGGCGCTGTTCCCTTGTAGGGGACGTGGACCACATTCAGGCCCGTCGCCCGTTGAAACAGCGCCAGTCCGATGTGCAGACTGCTTCCATTGCCGGACGACCCCCAGCTGTACTTCCCCGGGTTTGCCTTGAGCGTCTCCAGCAGTTCCTTGGGCGTTTTCGCCGAGAAAGACGGGTGCGCGGCAACGATCAGGGGCGTGAATCCGAAGTAGACCACCGGCGCGAAATTACCGAGGCTGTATGGCGCTTTTTGCGCCATCAATGGCGAGTTGATCATCGGTGCCGGATTGGCAAGCACCAGCGTATGGCCGTCGGGTTGGGCGACCGATACGATCTCGGCGCCGATCAGTCCGCCCGCACCACCACGATTATCGACGACGAACTGCTGTCCCAGCATTTCCGACAACTTCCCCGCCATCAATCGAGCCACGATGTCGTTGGACGCCCCCGGCGGAAAAGTCACGATCCAACGGACAGGCTTGACCGGATAGTCCCTGACGGCGTCCTGCCCGAATGCCGGCAGTGCCGGCAATACGATGAGACCCGTGACTGCAAACGCAAGGGTTTTGCTGAACAGTTTCATATGCTCCTCCGTGCCATGGGTTATGGTCTGGTTTTTTATCGGCGTGCCTTCAGATCAGCGATCGATCGTGCCGGGCGCCCGTCCCCGTGGGATATCGGGCGGGTGATCGGCTGGGTTGCACCAAATGTCGGGAAGACCGCCGAATGCTTCCCGGGGCCGCCCACGACGGCGATCAACAGATCCTGTGGGCGCTTGAAGACGGGGATCAGCAGGTCCGCCGGCGCGTCGTCGCCGTATTTGCGGCTGAAGCGGTTTTCGATGTTCTCGCGCGAGAAATCTCCCAGCGGTACGCGGGCATGCTCGAACAGGTATTCGCGTATCTCTTCCTTGCCGTATCCGTCATCGGACACGGTTTTCGCGTGCTCGGGCCCGAAGACGACAAGTGGCTGCGGATACGTCCCTTCCTGATAGTTGTAGATGTCGTTGTTGCCGGTGGTCCTCATCGTTCCGGCGATCATCTTCAGGATGCCGAGGCCGCTGCTGCTGGCATGGTCGTTGACGTTGTGCGGGGGTTCGGCGCCGACGAGGGTCACGGTACTGATGCCTTCATCAAAACCCCTCTCCACGCTCAGTGCGGGCCAGGGACTTTCCGCTTCGTTCTCTGCCACGCAAAAGCTGAACTTCGAAGGCGCTCCCAAGGTGGCCATGTCGCCCGTACCCGGGTACCCGCCGCCGATGTTCATCAGCATCAGCCGGATGGCCCGTCCGATGGTGGCATTCGCCGGCCTTCCCTGACCAAACGCGTTGACTCCCGCATTGATCTCCAGCTCAAGCGCGATCGGCCCATTGACCATCAACAGGGGTGCGCAGGGATGTGTCGTTGCCTGAAGCGCGTAGAGGTTGAAGGCAGGATCGCACATGGCTTCGACTGCAGCCAACAGCACCGGAAAGTACTCCGGTTCACACCCTGCCATCACTGCATTCACCGCCATTCGAATCGGCGTGGCTTCGCCATATCTTGGCGCCACCTTTCCGACAGGAACGTCCCAGGGACGGTCGCAGTAGGCCAGCATGTCACGAACCCGCTCGGGGGTTGGAGGAATGATGGGCAG
>JBILGF010000357.1:0-3845 GCA_044351195.1 Burkholderiales bacterium | reverse complement strand
CCTCCGCCCACGTCGCGGCGCAGAACGTACGCGCGAAGGTGCTGAAGGTCGCATCCGTGCTGCTCAAGGCGACCGAAGCCGAACTCGACATCGTCGGCAATGAGGTCGTGGTCGTCGGCCAGCCGTCGCGCCGCGTCGAACTCGGCGCGATCGCGCGCTCGCTGGTCGGTACCGCAGGCTACTCGCTGCCCGGTGGCGTGAGCGCCGGCCTGGAGGCCACCGAGCAGGTGCTGATCGACGACATGGCGTTCTCGAGCGGCTCGGCGGTGGTCGAGGTCGAGGTGGATCCCGAGACCG
Source organism: Burkholderiales bacterium (assembly GCA_044351195.1). Taxonomy (GTDB): domain Bacteria; phylum Pseudomonadota; class Gammaproteobacteria; order Burkholderiales; family CAIKXV01; genus CAIKXV01. The sequence goes on along the minus strand of JBILGF010000357.1, from coordinate 3,548 downwards.
GTGGCGTGCACATCCTGCGTCTGGTGTTCGTGCACGACGCCGGACGCATGATCAACCCGATGGTGATCGATGGCCAGCTCGCCGGCGGCATCGCGCACGGCATCGGCAATGCGCTGTTCGAATGGATGGGCTACGACGAGAATGCCCAGCCGGTGACGACCAACCTGGGCGAATACCTGCTGGTCACCTCGACCGAGATGCCGCGCATGGAACTGCACCACCGCGAGTCGCCGACGCCAGGCAATCCGCTGGGCGTGAAGGGCGTGGGCGAATGCGGGGTGATCCCGATGACCCCGGCGATCATGTCGGCGATCGAAGATGCACTGTCGCCGTTCGGGGTACGCATCAACCAGACGCCGATCACGCCCGCGCAGCTGTATGCACTGATCGCGGCCGGAGCGGCCGCACCAGAGGGGGTACAGCCATGACCGATCGCCCGAAGGATTCCGCGCAAGCCCGGCAGTCGACGCGTCGCCGCCTGCTCGCCGTTGCAGCCGGTGCTGCCGGCGCCGCCGCTGCAGGCCAGGCTGCACCGCTGTTCGCGCAGTCGCCCTATCCGTCGCGCCCGGTGCGGCTGGTGGTCGCCTTCGGGGCCGGTGGCATCGCCGACACCATCGCACGCACGCTGAGCAGCCGGCTGTCCGAGCGACTCGGGCAGCAGGTTATCGTGGACAACCGTCCCGGCGCCGCCGGTGCACTCGGCGCGAAGATCGTGAGCGCCGCCCAGCCCGATGGCCACACGCTGCTGGTGACGACCACCGCAGTATCGGTCAATGCGACCGTCGGCAAGGACGCGGTCGACCCCTCGCGCGGCCTGACGCCGATCATCAATGCCGCGAGCACGCCCACGATCTTCGCGGTGCATGCGTCCAGCCCGGCGAAGGGGCTGGCGGAATTCATCAAGGTCACCAAGGGCGGGCGCTTCACCTTCGCCACCGCCGGCGTCGGTACCACCGAGCACCTCACCGCCGAGTTCGTGTTCCGCCCGCTGCCGGGCCTCGACCCGGTGCATGTGCCCTTCGCCGGCGGCGTCGCACCGGTGTCCGCCACCGTTGCGCAGCAGGTCGACATGGCGGTCACCACCATCCCGACGGCGTTTGGCCAGATCAAGGGCAATACGCTGCGCGTGCTGGCGGTCGCCGCACGTTCGCGCATGCCGCTGTTGCCGGACGTACCGACGCTCAAGGAGGCAGGCCTCGCCGACTTCGAGAACAGCTCATGGATCGGCGTGTTCGGTCCGCCTGGCCTGCCGCCTGCGCTGGGACGGCGGCTCAACGAGGAACTGAACCTCGCGCTCAAGCTGCCCGAGGTGCGCGAGCGCCTGGTCACCCTTGGCTTCGATCCGCGCGGCGGCACGCAGGAGGCGTTCGCCGGCTACGTGAAGAGCGAGGTCGAGAAGTGGGGCAAGGTGATCAAGGCGACGGGAATCTCTCCCGCGTGATCGCAGCGCTACGGCCGGGTGATCCCGGTCGACGGGGGGCCAGGTGCTGCCTTCGTGCCCGTTCCCGCGCAAAGGATCGCCATGGAAGTGCCTGTCTCCCCGCAGCCGCGCCCCGCCCCGCCATCGCTGGCGGAAGCCTTTCGCTTCTGGCTCAAGCTCGGCTTCATCAGCTTCGGTGGCCCGGCCGGGCAGATCGCGGTGATGCACCAGGAACTGGTTGAGAAACGTCGCTGGATATCCGAGCGGCGATTCCTGCATGCGCTCAACTACTGCATGATGCTGCCGGGACCGGAGGCGCAGCAACTCGCGACCTACATCGGCTGGCTGCTCCATCGCACCTGGGGCGGCGTCATCGCCGGCGGCCTGTTCGTGCTGCCGTCGCTGCTGATCCTCGTGGCACTGTCCTGGATCTACATCGCCTTCGGCGACCTCTGGGTGGTCTCAGGTGTGCTGTACGGGATCAAGCCTGCGGTGACCGCGATCGTGGTGTTCGCTGCCTGGCGGATCGGCTCGCGCACCCTGAAGAACGGCTACCTGAAGGCGATTGCAGCCGGCGCGTTCTTCTCGATCTTCGTGCTCGGCCTGCCGTTTCCCGCAATCGTGATCGCGGCTGCGCTGCTGGGATTCTTCGGGGGGCACCTGCGTCCCGTGGCGTTCGCTACCGGTGGCGGGCACGGTGCGGGCGCGAAGTCCTGGGGGCCGGCGGTGATCGACGACGATACCCCGACGCCCGCACATGCCAGGTTCACCTGGGCAGGGCTTTGCCGGGTGGCGGCGGCTGGCGCGGTGCTCTGGGGGGGCACGCTGGGCCTGCTGGTGCTTCGCTTCGGCTGGGAAGGCACGCTGACGCAGATGGGCTGGTTCTTCACGAAGGCCGCCCTGCTCACGTTCGGTGGTGCCTACGCCGTCCTGCCGTACGTCTACCAGGGGGCGGTCGAGAGCCACGCCTGGCTCACCGCGACCCAGATGATCGATGGCCTGGCGCTGGGCGAGACCACGCCCGGACCGTTGATCATCGTGGTCGCATTCGTGGGCTTCATCGGGGGCTGGACGAAGGAGATCTTCGGGCCTGACGCGCTGTTCCTCGCCGGGGCGGTCGCAGCGACGGTGGTGACCTGGTTCACCTTCCTGCCCAGCTTCCTGCTGATCCTGGGCGGCGGGCCTCTGGTCGAGTCGACCCACGGCAACCTGAAGTTCACCGCGCCGCTGACCGCCATCACTGCGGCGGTGGTCGGGGTGATCCTCAACCTCGCGCTGTTCTTCGCATGGCACGTGCTGTGGCCATCCGCATCCATGGCCGAGCCGTTCTCCGGACCGTTCGAATGGGCATCGCTCGCGATCGGTGTCGCGGCGTTCGTCGCGCTGTTCCGATACAAGGCCGACGTGATGCTGGTTCTCGCCGGTTGCGGCCTGGCCGGCCTCGGCTGGACCTTCCTGCGCCCGCTGCTGGCGGCGGGCTGAGCCAGGTCCGCGGGTCAGTCAGCCCAGTACAGCCGCGCCGGGTTGTCGACCAGGATGCGCTGCCGGTCTGCCGGGTCGGGGAAATTGTGCATGAACAGGTCGACCAGCCCGCCGTCGTTCGGCATGTCGCCGGCGAGGTTCGGATGCGGAAAGTCGGTGCCCCACAGCGTGCGCTCAGGCGCTGCCGCGTAGAGCGCGCGCACGAAGGGCGTCGCATCGTGGAACGGCAGCCCGGCGGTCGATACCCGCTCCGAGCCGGATACCTTCACCCAGGCCCGGGGGTTGGTCGCAAGCAGGTCGACCAGTTGCCGGAACACCGGATGGTCAACCCCGTCGGAGGCCTTCACTCGTCCCATGTGGTCGATCACGAACGGGATCGCGATCTTCGCGAACAGGTCTGCGTACTTGGGGATGTCGACCGCATCGAGGTGGATCTGCACATGCCAGCCGAGCGGGGCGATGCGCGCCAGCGTCTGCCAGAAGAAGTCGAGGTCGGGCGCGCCACCCAGGTGGGCGACGAAATTGAAGCGCACGCCGCGGATGCCGCCGGCATGCAGCGCTGCCAGGTCGGCATCGGTGGTGCCCGGGTCGACGATCGCGACGCCCCGGTAGCGGCCACCGCTGCGTGCGATCGCATCGAGCATCG
>JBILGF010000356.1:0-3856 GCA_044351195.1 Burkholderiales bacterium | reverse complement strand
CGGTGATGGTCCACTCGGCGAACCAGCTTTCCGGGTCGAGCGGGGTGATCCGGCTCGCCGTCTGAAAGCACTCGCTGACCGCTCCGCCGCCTTCCTGGGTCTCGCCGAGCCCGCGCCGGAACTGATACGAGAACCAGAAATCCTCAGGCCACTGGTGCCAGCCGAACGGCTCGTAGTGCGGACCTGCCTGCATGCCTGCTGCGCTCATCGGACGCCTTTCACGAAACGGCAAAGTGGAGCTTCAAGCGTAGCATCGCTGGCTGTTGCGCGCGCCGGCAGCCTGCCCCGGACCGATGGCCTGCCGCGCGCCGATCAGGCGGCGGCCAGGCTCCCCGCCTCGACCGCAACCAGTGCCTTCGCCTGGTTCATGTCGGACGTGTAGCCGGCGGCGTAAAGGCAGCAGGCCAGCTGATTGATCAGCGGCATCGGCAGCGGCACCTCGCCGGCGAGTGCGCGCCGGATCCACTGCGCGGTGACCGCCGGCTGCGCCGACCGGGGCATGCTGCCGGGCGGGCGCGTGGTTTCGGACTCCGCCTCGAACAGGACATTGCACAGGCCGCCGTCGTAATGTTCGATGCGCGGGCGCCGGTGCGGGTTCGCGAACGGCTCTCCACCCATGCCCTCGAGCAGCAACGCCACCTCTCCGGTTGCGAGAAAATACTGCTGCAGCCTCGAGAAGAAGCCGGGGTCGCCAGCACCGATCACGCGCAGGCATCCATCCGGGAACGGCGAGAGGAGCTTGGCCATCAGGTGCGCGACACTGTGCATGCCCAGACGCCCCTGCAGCGACATCAGCGCCGCCAGTCCGGGCGACAGCGCACCGCAGGGCATGAACGCGATGCCGCGCGTCGCGAGTTCCTGCTGGGCCTGTTCGACGCTGATGCTTGGCAGGATCCCCAGTTCGCGCAGCACGTACGCCGACGACACGCTGCCTTCGCGGTTCAGGCTGCCGTGGATCAGCACCGGCACATGGAATCGCTGCAGCAGCAGGGCAAGCAGCGGCAGCAGGTTGGGCTCCTCGGTCGCTCCGCCATAGCTGGGCAGGACCACCGGCAGCACCGGCTCGTGCACCGGCTGCAGGCGAGCGACGCGCTGCGCAAGCGCACGGCCGAAGCCGAGCAGTTCGCTGGCGCACTCGCCTTTCTGATGCAGCATGGTCAGCAGCGCACCCAGTTCGAGTTCCGGCACGCCGCCATCGAGCATGGCCGCGAACAGTGTCCGGGCCTCCCATTCGGCCATGTCGCGTGGCTGTTGCGCTTCGCCAGCCAACTGCTTCAGCAACTCACTGTAATTCATGTCGACCACTTCAACAGGCACTGCGAACCGCTGGACGGACCGGGACGGGACCGCGTGACACGATCGGCTTTCCGTCACTGCGATATCGTCATGTCGCAGCTGGCTTGCAAGCGCCATGCCAGCACCGTTCCCGGCGCGCGGGTGCGACCGGGCAGGCCAGCGCTCGACTGGTGCAGCGCCTGCGCCGGATGGCGCCGTACGCCCACTGGAGGTGCGCATCGCCTCGGGCGCGCCCTTCCGTGGCGCAGGATGCCCAGCGCCGGGGCAGGCCGGTCAGAAGCGCTCGGGACTGTAGGGTGCGGGGTCGATGTTCGGCGGCCGCCCGGCGATCAGGTCCGCGACCAGGCGGCCGGTCGGCGCGCCACCGCACAGGCCGGTATGCCCGTGTCCGAACGCGAAATAGACGTTGCCGAACGCGCGTGATCGACCGATCACCGGCAGCGAGTCGGGCGTGCACGGGCGATGGCCCATCCAGGTACCCATGCCATCGAGCCGCGCACCCGGGTACATGCGGCGAGTGTGCCGCACGAGTGCGTCGATACGCGCCTGGGTCGGTGGTGCCTCGATGCCCGCGATCTCGACCGTACCTGCGTTGCGCAGGCCGTCGGCCATCGGCGTGACGAAGAACTTGTACTCGCCCGACATGACCGGCGTGCGCGGCGCGATGCCGGGCTCGGGAAAGTGCACGTGGTATCCGCGCTGCGATTCCAGTGGCACGCGAGTGCCGAGCATCGCCGCGAGCCGGGCCGAGAACACACCGGCAGCCAGCACCACGCGGTCGACCGCGAGCGGACCCGCGGTCGTCGACAGTGCACTCGCCGTACCGCCGGACAGGCCGAAACCGGTGACCTCGCGCTGCAGGTAGCTGCCGCCTGCCGCGATGAAATGGTCGAACAGGCGCCGGGTGAGCCACAGCGGATTGGCGACATAGCCCTGTTCCGGCAGCAGCACGCCGCGCACGTAGATCGGCGCGAGGTCCGGGTCGTGTTCGCGGATCTGCGCCGCATCGATGTCGACCACCTTGACCCCCCGCTCGCGGCGCAGTTGCCAGGCGAGCGCGTCGGCGCGGAACGCGGCTTCGGTCTCGTACACCGCGATGTAACCCGACTGGTTGATCAGGTCGGTGCATCCGGCTGCATGGGTCAGCGTGCGATACGCCTCGAACGTCTGGCCGAGCAACGGGCGCAGCCCGTCGGCGATCTGCTCGACCCGTTCGCGCCGGCTGGCACGGATGAATCGCCACAGCCAGGGCGCCGCCTGCGGCAGGTAACCCCACTTCACCGACAGCGGCGCAGCGGGATCGATCAGCCACTGCGGCACTTTCTTCAGCACGCCGGGCATGCCGACCGGCACCACCGAGCCGGGACTCAGGATGCCGGCGTTGCCCATCGAGGTGAATTCGCCCGGCGCGCCCCGGTCGATCAGCGTCACGGCATGCCCGTCGCGCTGCAGGTAGCTCGCCACGGCAACGCCGACGATGCCGGCGCCGATCACGGTAATGCCGGGCGTGCTCAGAGGGGTCCTCCGGCAGCCGCACCCGGCAGGTCTAGGACACCGGCCTGCATGTCGGCGCCGCACTTCCAGCAGCAGTCAAAGTTGGACGGGCTGTCTTCGCCGCAGCCGGTACAACGTACGCTGCCCTGCGCAGCGGGCCGACTGGAATGGGCCGCGATGACGGCCCGTGCGCGGTCGAGATCGCGATCGTCGGTGATCCACACCTCGGGCCAGGTCTCGCCGAAAGGCAGGTCGCCCATCGCACCGATCGCGCTGGCATTGAACAGGTGGGTCGGGATGCGCGCATCGCCCAGGGCATCGGCGAGCAGCCGTGCATCGACAAGGTCGCTCGCGCTGTAGACGCGCCTCACCTGTTCCCCTGGCTCATCGGGTAGCCCCGGATACGCGCATCACGCGGCCACCGCGACGGCGGCCGGGCGTTCCAGCGCAAACGCCTCGGCAAGCAGCTCGTACGAACGGCGACGCGTCGCATAGTCGCCGGTAATGGTGAGGATCATCAACTCGTCGGCACCGAACATGTCTGCAAGATCGAGCATCTCGCGACGCACGCGCTGCGGCGACCCGATCAGCGTGCGCTCCCGGTTACGCGCGACGACCGCGCGCTCGGGCGCGCTGTAGACATGGCTGTCGACCTCGGCCTGTGACGGCACCGGCAGGTTGATGCCCTGCGCCATGCGCAGACGGCGCAGGTCGATCGCTCCTGCCAGCCGGTCGGCCTCGGCGTCGGTTGGCGCGCATACGGCGAACACCGTGAGCATCGCCTGTGGGCGGGGCTCGCGCGGCGATGGCCGGTAGCGGTCACGATAGGCATTCATCACCGCCTCGCCACCGAATGCGCTGATGAAGTGCGCAAACGAGAAGCGCAGCCCGAGGTGGGCGGCGAGTGCGCCACTGTAGTCGGAGGAACCGAGCAGCCAGACCTCGGGCGAACCCTCGCCGGCAGGTTGCGCCGTCACCCGGGCGAAGGGGTGGTCGGCGGGCAACGCATGATCGAGGAAGCCGACCAGGTCAGCCACCTGCTGCGGGAATTCCTCGGCGGTCGGAT
>JBILGF010000085.1:0-8910 GCA_044351195.1 Burkholderiales bacterium | reverse complement strand
TACGCCAGCGATCGAAGCCGCCAGGTTCCCGAGGCTGGACGCCGATGCGTCCCTGCTGGCCCGACTGGAGCCCTTGCGATGAGTACGCCGACCCCGACTTCCGCGGCGCCCGTCTTCGACGGACGACCGCTTTCCGGCATGCGCATCCTCGACTTCAGCCGGTTGCTGCCTGGCCCCTGGGCGACCCAACTACTCGGCGCGCTCGGTGCCGACGTGGTGAAGATCGAGCAGCCGGGGATCGGCGACCTCAGCCGGCACAACCACCCGCGCTATCGCCGTGACAGCGTCTACTTCAACACGGTGAATGCAAACAAGCGCAGCGCCGCGATCGACCTCTCGGGCAGTACCGCTGCCGAAGCCCTGCCGGCGATGATCGGCTGGGCGGATGTGCTGGTCGAGTCGTTCCGCCCGGGAGTCGCCGCGAAGCTCGGCATCGATGCGGCCAGTGCGCGGGCGATCAAGCCGGCGTTGATCCACTGCGCCATCTCCGGCTTCGGGCAGACCGGCCCGCTGTCGCATATCGCCGGCCACGACCTGGTGATCCAGGCTGCGACCGGCGTACTCGGCTGTCACCCGCCGTCGGAAGACCCGCCCGCCGTTCCCGGCTTCCAGTCCGCCGACTATGCCGGCGCGCTGATGGCAGTGGTGGCGATCCAGGCCGCCTGGGCGCGCCGGCTGCAGGACGGCTCGGGCTGCACGATAGACCTCGGCATGTACGACGCACTGCTATCGATGTGTGCGATGCCGCTTTCATCGGCGATGGCGCGTGCGGCAGGCGGCAGCGGCGAACCGCGGGCCGAAGTGTTCGGCGGCAATCCGCGCTACAGCACCTATCGCACCGCCGACGGGGGCGCCGTTGCGGTATCACTGCTTGAGGCGCGCGCCTGGGAGTCGTTCTGCAGGGCGATCGACCGCCCCGACCTGATCCGCGAAGACGAGACCGCGGCCGACCGGCTGACCGGCCATGGCGAACACGGCGCGCGTTACCGCGAGGCGATTGCTGCATACTGCAGGCGCCATGACCGCGATACGCTGGTCGCCGAGATGCGGCGACTGGGCATCGCCATCAGCGCAGTTCTGGAACCTGACGAAGCGCTGGCGCTCGATCATGCAACGGCGCGTGGCACGGTCGCCTGGATCGACCATCCCGTCGAGGGAAAAATCCCGCAGTTGCGTACGCCACTGCATCAGGCCGGCCTGACAATGCCGATGCCCAGACCGGCACCGGGGCTTGGTGAGCATTCGGTGGCCTTCCTGCGCGAGGCCGGCATCGATGGCGCAACCGTCGATCGCTGGCTCGCCAGCGGAACCGTCGTGCAGTGGCCTGTCGATGGCTGAGTCGCCCGACACGCAACGTCGGGCTGCCGCGTTCCTTGCCAGAGCGGAGACCCTCGACCCGCCGGCGCACGTGCTCGCCGCAGCACGGCTGACCCTGGCCGACTGGCTGGGCGTGGCGCTCGGCGGGACGAGCGAGGCCGCAGCGCGCATCGTGCACGCGCAGGTCACCGGGAACGGCACCGGGCCGTGCACGCTGCTTCTGGGCGGCAATGCCTCACCGACCGATGCTGCGCTCGCCAATGGCACGGCCGCCCATTGCCTGGACTTCGACGACACCCATGTCGGATCGGTCACCCATGTCAGCGCACCGCTGTGGGCCGCAGTGCTCGCCACCGGGGAAGCCCTCGCCTGCGCTGGCCGGCCGTGCAGCGCGAATGACCTACTGCGCGGCTACCTCGCCGGCTTCCAGGTCGCGGCCCGCGCCGGCGCCGGCATCGGCGAAAAGGTCACCGCGCGCGGCTGGCATTCGACCGGCGTGTTCGGCCGCATCGCGTCTGCCGCGGCGAGTGCGATGCTGCTCCGGCTCGATGCGGCAGCCTGTAGCCACGCGCTCGCCCTCGCAGCGACCCAGGCGGCGGGACTCACCGCGTCGTTCGGGACTATGGCCAAGCCGTTCCACGCCGGCAAGGCGGCGAGCGACGGCCTGTTGGCCACAATGCTGGCCGCACGCGGCTTCCAGGGGGGACCCGGGATGCTTGGCCCGGGCGGCGCGCTCGAACTAGCTTTACTCCAGGACGGCAGTGCAGCGAACGCCGACCAAAGCGGCGTACATTTCGACGGTGACTGGGAAGTGCTCCACAACAGCATGAAGCCTTATGCCGCTTGCCACCTCACCCATCCGGCGATCGATGCAGCACGCAGTCTGCGCGATCACGCATCAATTGATGACGTCGAGCTCATCCACTGCCGCGCCGGCGCATTGGCGAAACAGGTCACCGGCAGCCGCGGTCGCCTGCCGCAGACAGCACTCGAGGCCAAGTTCGACCTGCCCTGGTGTGTGGCGCTCGCGCTGACCGGCCGCCCGGTTTCGGCCAGCGACTTCCGCGAGCCCTGGCAGTGCGAGCCGGCAGTGGCGGATATCGCAAGGCGAGTGTCGGTGGCGAGCGACCCTGCTTTCGGCTTCGCGTCTGCATCGATGTCGATGCAGACGCGCGACGGCCGCACGCTGGCGCACACGATCGATACCGCACTTGGCCATCCGGGTAATCCGCTCGGCTGGGACGACATGCGCGACAAGTTCATCGCACTGGCCGCGCCGGTGCTGGGCAGCGACGCGCTGCCCCTGTTCGACATGGTCCGCGTACTCGGCGATGGCGCCGAATGGCCGGATCTGGTGGCACTGCTCCGGAAGCATCCGGGCTGAAAGGATCGGAAGATGGAACTGGGACTGAAGGACAAGCGCGCGCTGGTCACCGGCGCTGGTAGCGGTATCGGCCGCGCGATCGCGACCGCGCTTGCCGCCGAAGGCGCGATCGTTACGATCAACGACGTGAACGAGGCTGGCATTGCGGAAACGGTCGAGGCGATCCGCAGCGCAGGCGGACGGGCGAACGGGTGCTCGTTCGACATCACCGACCTCGCGCAGGTGCAGTCGAGGATCGACGCGCTCGCCGCCGAGGGTACGATCGACATATTGGTTAACAACGCCGCGCTGCTCATCGGGCATGCCCCGTTCATGGAGACTGCGCCCGAAGCCTGGCGGCGCGAGATCGACGTGATCCTGTTTGGCACGCTCAACTGCACGCGCGCGGTCCTGCCCGGGATGATCGCTGCCGGCGGCGGCAAGGTCGTCAACGTGATCAGCGACGCGGCCCGGGTCGGGCAGGAGCGCGAGGTCGCCTACTCGTCGGCCAAGGGCGGCGTTGCTTCCTTCACCAAGTCGATCGCGCGCGAGGTCGGGCCTGCAGGGATCAATGTCAACGCGGTGTCGCCGGCAGCCACCAACTCTCCCATGCGCCAGCACGCACTGAAGGAGATCGAAGCGAAGATCGGCGCTGAGAGGCTGGCCGAGCGCGAACAGAAGGTGAAGCGCGCCTACCCGCTGCGGCGGATCGGTGAACCCGAGGACGTCGCCGCGACCGTGGTGTTTCTCAGCTCGTCGGCAGCGCGGCACATCACCGGGCAGGTGCTGAGCGTCAACGGCGGCTATTCGATGGTCGGCTGATCGGGCACCACGGCCTGAGCATCGCCCCTGGATCGATTAAATGCGAACCGTCGAACGCGCACTGAGCATCTTCGACTGCTTCTCCCGCAGCCATCCCACCCTATCGCTGCAGGAGATCGTCGACTGCACCGGACTCGCAAAGTCGACCACCTTCCGGCTTGTCGCGAGCCTGGTCGAGGCAGGTTACCTGATGCGACTGGAGAGCCAGCGCTACTGCCTGTCGTTCAAGTTCACCCTGCTCGCCGGACTGGTGCAAAGCACACTGTCGTTGCGCGATCTCGCGCGTCCGGTGATGGTGGAGCTCTCGCAAGCGACCGGTGAGACGGTGACCCTGAACGGGGTCGAAGGCCAGTGGCGGATCTGCCTCGATGTCGTGCATGCGCCGTCGCCGTTGATGAGCGTGACACGGTCGGGCAGCCGCTCGCCGCTCCTTGATGGTGCCACCGCGCGCGTTCTGATGTCCCGGCTGGCCGAGCCCCTGCGCAATAGGTCGATCGCGAGAGCAGCGCGCCTGCTGCGTATGCCGAAGACCGATCTCGCCGCCGAACTGGACACAGTCGCCCGACAGGGCTGGGCGGTGACCCATGGCGAGCGGGTGCCTGGACTGACCGCAGTGGCCGCCCCGATCGGGGACTCGGACGGAACCTGGCCTTGGTGCGTGACCGTCGCCGGCCCTACGATCCGGTTGAAGACCCGGGAGCGCGAACTTGTGCGCCAGACCTGCCAGGCGGCAACGCGAATCTCGCGGCTGATGGGAGCGGGCAATGCGTAAGCGCGCAGCAGCCGACCGCGTCCTCGATGCAGAGGCGACAGCAGCAGGGAGCTCAGTGACCGGTGAAATTTGCGACGCGTTTCTCCAGGAAGGCGGTAATGCCTTCCTGCTTGTCGGCCGTTCCGTATACGGTCGTAACCAGCATCGTCTCGAACTCCAGGGCCGAGCCGAGATCCATCTGCAGACCACGGTGCACCGCACGTTTGGCGAATGCCACGCTGAGCGGCGCCCGCTCCGCGTACAGGGCTGCCCATTCGAGGGCGCCGACGAGCGCCGCGCCCTTTGGCATCAGCCGATCGACGAGACCGATGCGCAGCGCCTCCTGCGCATCGATGGTCGCCGCAGACATCAACAGGTGCAGCGCTTTAGAGGGTCCGACCAGCCGCGGCAGTCGTTGTGTGCCGCCTGCACCGGCCACGGTACCGATACGTGCGCTAGTGATCGCATAGCTGGAGCCTTCCGCGGCAACACGTACATCGCAGGCAAGCGCCAGTTCCAGCCCACCGGTGATGCAGAAGCCTTCAATCGCCGCGACCACCGGCAGCCGCAGCGTCTCCAGCGATGCACAAAGCCGGTGCCAGCAGTTGAAGTACTCGTTGCCGTCAACCGCAGACTTTATCTGTACCGCCTCGGTCAGGTCGGCACCGGCAGAGAAGAAGGCCTCGCCGCCGGTAATCACGACCGCTCGCGAACTGCCGGACTCCTGCGCAGCGGTTGCCGCGGCAGCAATCTCCAGCATCATCGCCTTGCTTATCGCGTTGCGCTTGTCGGCGCGGGCGAGCCGGATCACCGTGCTCGTGTCACGCTGCTCGATCTCGATCGTCGAATACATGGGTTTCCTCCAGTGCCGTGTCCGTACGCGACGAGCGTACGCCATTACGCCGGGGCCCGGCGACGGTGTTTCGCGAGGTGGAACCCGACCCGCACCCGGCCTGCACTTCCACAATCCACCAGGAGCAACCGATGAACTACGAAGATGTCACTTACGAGGAGCGCGATGGCATCGCGACCATCACCATCGAGCGGCCAGAGAAGCGTAACGCCGTGCGGCCGCAGACCTATGAAGAGCTGACCCATGCGATGCACCGGGCCGCTGACGATCCGGCGATCGGGGTAGTAGTACTCACCGGCGCAGGCGGCAAGGCGTTCTGCGCGGGCGGCGACATCGGCGACCAGTCGAGCCGTACGCCCGATGTCGGCCGCACCCATATGCGCCGGCTGTTCGCCCTGTCATCGGTCATGCGCATGATGGACAAGCCGATCATCGCGAAGATCCGCGGCTACTGCGTCGGTGGCGGTAACGAGATCCACCTGTTCTGCGATCTGTCGTTCGCCTCAGAGGATTCGCGTTTCGGTCAGACCGGTCCGCGCGTGGGCAGCATCCCGATCTGGGGCGCCTGCCAGCTGCTCGCCCGCTACGTTGGCGAGCGCAAGGCGCGCGAGATGGTGTTCGGCTGCCGCCAGTACACCGCGCAGCAGGCGCTCGACATGGGCCTGATCAATGGCGTGTGCCCGACCGACCACCTCGATGCGCTGGTCGAGGAATGGTGTCAGGAGATCCTGTCGAAGAGCCCCCAGAGCATCCGGATCGCCAAGGTGGCGCTGAACGCCGGCTCGGATCTCGAGTTCCTGCCCTCGTTCGGTCCGACCAGCGGGCTGTTGGCCGGCATCTACGGCAACGAGGAGAACAGCGAAGGCATCCGAGCCTTCCTGGAGAAGCGGCCACCCGATTTCCGGCAGTACCGACGGCGGGGGCTTTGACGAGGGTCGAGCGCAGGCAACAGCCAATCTCCAGGGATAGCTCATCGCATTGATGCGAGAACCGTGGGGTAAATGCTGGCAGCGAGGGCTCGACGAGTGTCGTCCGTGCCGCGTGACGATGGCAATCCTTCCCTACGCGGGGTAGCATAAATCGGGGCTGGTTTTACAGGGGACGCAGTATGTCGAGCTTTCGAACATTCCATGCGGCGTCGCGCGCGCCTGCCATCCCGATGTCGCCGGTTGTCGATCCGGCCGGTTGGTCACCCGAGTCCTTGCGTGATGTGGGCTCCTGGAGCTACCGCTTTACCAAGACCGACGCCGACGAAGTCATCACGGCGACTCAGCGGCTGCGCCGTCTCACGGTGCGGCCCGAAGCGATCGATCGCGAGAAGTTCCCCTTGCCCGGGCTGGGCGGCGTCATGGCGGATGTGCGCCGGGAACTGATGGACGGCCGTGGCATCGTGATGCTGCAGGGTTTCCCGACTGCCAAGCTCGATCGGCTCGGGCAGGTGATTGCCTACCTCGGGTTGGGAAGCTACCTCGGGCGACCGGTCTCGCAGAACCGGGAGGGACACATCCTCGGGCACGTAAAGGACCTCGGTGGCGACTACGCTGACCCGGTCACGCGTGGTTACCGTACCCGGGCCAGCCTTTTCTTTCACGCCGACGGCGGCGATTACGTCGGGTTGCTCTGCCTGCAGTCGCCGCGCAGCGGTGGCGAGAGTCGCGTCGCCAGTTCGGTGACCGTCTATAACCGCATTCTGGCGCAACGCCCTGACCTGGCCCATGTCCTGATGCAGCCGTTCCACCGTTCGCTCAAGGGCGACGTCGACCCGGGCGATTGTCCCTGGCTGCTGCAGCCGATGTTCTGTGTCACCGACGGCTATTTCAGCGCGACCGGAGCTGGGTCCGCGATTGACAAAGCACAGGGTCTGCCGGGTGTTCCGCCACTAACTCCCGCGCAGCGCGAAGCGATTGAGTTCTATCGCATGACGGTTGAGGCGTGCGCAGCCGATATTCCGTTCGAGCCCGGTGACGTGCAGTTTCTTAACAACTTCGTGACCCTGCACTCCCGGCGCGCCTACGACGACTGGCCCGAGCCGGAGCGCAAGCGCCACCTGCTGCGATTGTGGCTGGCTGATCCGGAAGGGCGTCGCATTCCGCCCGAGCAGCGGGCCGGCTACGAGGGGAGAGGTATCCGGTTGCGGGGGGCCGCCTTGAACGCGCCACTGGACGTACTCGAGACAGCAAGTCGCGATGTCACGCGCGGGCATCGAACCCTCGGCGTGCGCGCATCGGGTTACTGACGGGTGCGCGTGCCGCCGCCCAGCCCAGTGGATGTCAGGCCGCTGTTCGATCCGCGGTCGATTGCGCTGCTTGGTGCTTCGGACCGCCCATCGGCCCGATCCAGGGCGATCCAGACCACCCTTGAAGTCCTCGGCTACGACGGCAATGTCTATCCGGTGAACCCGCGGTACGAGACCGTGGGGGGGCTGCGCTGTCACGCGAGCCTAGCCGATCTTCCGGAAGGGCCGGACGTAGTGGCCTTCTGCATCGGCCAAGCCGACGTACTGGTTCATTTGGAACAGGCCGCGGCTCGCGGGGCGCGTGCTGCAGTCATCTACGAAGGGGGGTTTGCGGAACGCGGCGAGGCGGGCCGGGCACTGCAGTCGCGCATTGTCGGCTTGTGCCGGGAGGCCTCAATCGCCTTGTGTGGCCCGAACTGCATGGGTGTGCTCAATCCAGCCCATCGGTCCAGTGTCTACAAGCAGGCCGTGCGCGACCCGAATCGCCTAGCCGGTAATGTGGGACTGGTATCGCAAAGTGGGTCGATCTGCATCGGCCTGCTCACCGATGTACGCCGGTTCGGCTACAGCCACGTCGTGTCGTCCGGCAACGAGGCCGTGGTCGCGACGGTCGATTACCTCGAGGCACTGATCGACGATCCGTACACCCGGGTCATCGCGCTGTTCATGGAAAGCGTGCAGCAGCCTGAACGCTTCGTCGCTGCGCTGGACCGGGCGGCGGCATGCGGCAAGCCGGTGGTGGTGCTCAAGGTCGGCCGCAACGCCCGCACCGCGCACGCGATCGAAAGCCATACCGGCGGACTGGCCGGCTCGGCTCGCGTTTTCTCCGAGGTCTTGCGCGCACATCGGGCCATCGAAGTTCTCGATCTCGACGAGTTCGCCGAGGTCGTCGCTGCTTGCCAGTCGACACGCTGGCCGGCCGGTCGCCGTCTTGCGGTGGTCACCGCTTCGGGCGGTCAGGCCGAACTGGTTCTCGATGTGGCCTCGGCCATTGACTGTGACTTGGCACCGATTGGGGAGGCGCTGCGCGTCCGTCTGGAGGCGCTGATCGGCCCGGTGCCGGGCGATGGCAATCCTCTGGACGCCTGGGGCAGCGGTGATTTCCAGACAAGTTTCCCGCATGCGATGCGCATGCTGGACCAGAGTGGCCGTTTCGACGCGATCGTCATGTGCATGGACGGTGCCGACGGCCAGCCGATGGGCAATCCCGCGCGCGTGCTCGATTTCGCGCAGGTCCTGGTCGAAGCCGCGCGGGGCAGCACGACGCCGCACTATGCGCTGAACCTGCGACCGGGCATCGTTTCGACCGCGCAGGCGGATCTTCTGGCCGGGGCTGGACTGGCGCTGCTGGGTGGGGCGCGCCAGGGTCTCGGCGCACTGGACCGACTGGCGAAGTGCGTGGCACCGGTGGCCGCCAGCAGACCGTCTGCGGCTGGCCTTGCTGAAGGCCTGTTCGCCGAGCTGCGGCGCGTGCCCGGCCGCCCGGCGATCAACGAGTTCGACGCCAAACGGCTTCTGGCCGATGCAGGCCTGCCGGTGACCCGAGAACGACGGGTCACCTCACTGGA
>JBILGF010000355.1:0-3872 GCA_044351195.1 Burkholderiales bacterium | reverse complement strand
CTCGAAGCTGTCCGGCATGACCGGCACCGCGGACACCGAAGCCTACGAGTTCAAGGACATCTACGGCCTCGAGACCGTGATCGTGCCGACCCATCGGCCGATGATCCGCAAGGACAACATGGACCAGGTGTTCCGGACGTCCAGGGAACGCTACGACGCGGTGACCGCCGACATCCGCGACTGCTACGAGCGCGGCCAGCCGGTGCTGGTCGGCACGACTTCGATCGAGACCTCCGAGCTGGTGTCGAAGCTGCTGGAGAAGCAGAAGCTGCCCCACCAGGTGCTCAACGCCAAGCAGCATGCACGCGAGGCTGACGTGGTGGCGCAGGCGGGCCGGCCGAAGATGATCACCATCGCGACCAACATGGCCGGCCGCGGCACCGACATCGTGCTCGGCGGAAACGTCGAGCGCGAGATCGACAAGGTACGGGCCGATGCCGGCCTCGACGAGGCGGCAAAAGAGGCGCGGATCGCTGCGTTGCGCACCGAGTGGCAGGCGATGCACGAGCAGGTGATCGCCGCCGGCGGCCTGCACATCATCGGCACCGAGCGGCATGAATCCCGGCGCGTCGACAACCAGCTGCGCGGGCGTTCGGGCCGGCAGGGCGATCCGGGTTCCAGCCGGTTCTATCTGTCGCTCGAGGATCCGCTGCTGCGCATCTTTGCGTCCGACCGGGTCGCTGCGATCATGACTCGCCTCAAGCTGCCCGAAGGCGAGGCGATCGAGCATGTCTGGGTCACGCGCGCGATCGAGAATGCGCAGCGCAAGGTCGAGGCACGAAACTTCGACATCCGGAAGCAGCTGCTCGAGTACGACGACGTGTCGAACGACCAGCGCAAGGTGATCTACCAGCAGCGCGACGAGTTGCTCGGAGCGCACGATATGCAGGAGAGCGTCACCGGGATGCGTGACGACGTGCTGCGCCTGGCCGTCGCGCAATATGTCCCGCCGGGCAGCGTGCACGAGCAGTGGGACGGGCACGGGCTCGAGAAGTTCCTGGCCTCTGAGTACAACTTCGAGGTGCCGGTCGGCCAATGGCTCGCGGCGGACGACAACCTCGACGAACAGGCGCTGGTCGAGCGGTTGCTGGCGGCTGCCGCCGCACAGTACGAGGCCAAGACCGCCAACGTCGAGCCGCCGGTGATGCGCCAGTACGAACGCGCGGTGATGCTGCAGAGCTTCGATTCGCACTGGCGCGAGCACCTGGCCGCACTCGACCACCTGCGCCAGGGCATCCACCTGCGCAGCTACGCGCAGAAGAACCCCAAGCAGGAATACAAGTCCGATGCGTTCACCATGTTCAGCGACATGCTCGACCGGATCAAGGCCGATGTCACGCGTACGCTGATGCTGGTGCAGATCCGCAGTGCCGAGGAGGTCGCGCAGGTCGACGAGCCGGTACCGCTGATCAACATCACCTACCAGCATGCCGATGCAGCCGCGGCCCTGGCGGCCGAACCGGTCGACGAAGGCGCGCAGCCGATACCCGGCTACGGCGATGGCGACATGGCCGCGGCCGAGCGCAGCCAGCCTTTCGTGCGTCCGGGCCAGAAGGTCGGGCGCAATGATCCCTGCCCGTGCGGGTCCGGCCGGAAGTACAAGCTCTGCCACGGTCGGCTGAGCTGACGTACAGGGCGGGACGGCGGCGCCGCTGCGCCGGCCTGCTCGCGCGGGTGGCTGGCCGGTGCGAGGCTGCGGCCGACCTGCCGCCATGCAGCGTGTGTTCGATCCAGAGGAGCTGAACCGATGCCCGTCAACCTTTCACCGCCGGATCCTGCTGCCCTGGCACCGGTCGCCGGTGTCGAACTCGGCTTCGCGGAAGCCGGCATCCGGAAAGCCGGGCGCCGCGATCTGATGCTGGTGCGCCTGGCAGCAGGCACTCGGGTCGCCGGCGTGTTCACGCAGAACAGCTTTGCCGCCGCGCCGGTGCAGGTCTGCCGCGAGCATCTCGCCCTGGGCGGCGAGGTACGTGCGCTGATCGTCAACGCGGGCAATGCAAATTGCGGTACCGGGGCACGCGGGCTCGCCGATGCGCGCCAGTCGTGCGACTGGGTGGCCGCGGCGATCGGCTGCAAGCCGTCCGAGGTGCTGCCGTTTTCCACCGGGGTGATCCTCGAGCCGCTGCCGATGCCGAAGATCCAGGCCGGACTGCCGGCGTGCGTGGCCAGCCTCGGCGCGGACAACTGGGCGCAGGCAGCGTCCGCGATCATGACCACCGACACCGTGCCGAAGGGCATGTCGACGAAGGTCGTGATCGATGGCGTGCAGGTGACCGTTACCGGCATCGCGAAGGGCGTGGGCATGCTGCAGCCGAACATGGCGACCATGCTGGCCTACCTCGCCACCGATGCAGCCGTCGCGGGTCCGGTGCTGAAGACGCTGGTGAAGCGCGTGGCCGATCGCTCGTTCAATCGTGTCACCGTCGACGGTGATACCTCGACCAACGATTCCTTCGTGCTGATGGCGACCGGCCAGTCGGGTGCCGCCGTGATCGCCGGCGACGCTGATCCTCGCCTGCCGGCGCTGGAAGCAGCACTGGTCGATGTGGCGGCCCGCCTTGCACAGGCGATCGCGCGCGACGGCGAGGGCGCGACCAAGTTCATCACCGTCGACGTGCATGGGGGCGCCGACGAGGCTGAGGCGCTGCGCGTGGCGCGCGGCGTGGCCAACTCGCCGCTGGTCAAGACCGCGCTGTTCGCGTCCGACCCCAACCTGGGCCGACTGCTGATGGCGATCGGCAACGCCGGGGTCACCGGCCTTGACACGTCCCGCGTGCAGGTCAGCTTGGGCGACGTGAAGGTCATCGTGGATGGCGGCCGGGCCGCCAGCTACCGCGAAGAAGACGGCGCGCGCGTGATGAAGCCCTCCGAGATCACCATCGACATCGACCTGGGCCGCGGCAGCGCGGCCACCACGGTCTGGACCTGCGACTTCTCCTATGACTACGTCAAGATCAACGCGGAATACCGCACCTGAACCGGCGCGCAGCCGCGCGTCCGTGAGCCGGGCCGGCGCACGGCCGGCCCGGGCCACGGGCCCGGCTGCTGCCAGCGGCACCCTGGCCGGGACGCTGGTCGAGGTGCCCGCTGCCGCGCTCCTGCGCCTGGCCGATGCCGCCGAGCGGCTGGTCGAGGGGCTGGCCCACCTGGCACCGGCGTCTGCACCGTCGATCGACTGGAGCGCCGCGGTCGCATTCCGCTGGCGCCGGCGCAACGGCCAGGGGCAGCTGTTGCCGGTCACGCATCGGCATCGCATCGACCTGGTCGACCTGCAGGGCGTCGATGCGCAGAAGAAGCTGGTCGACCAGAACACCCGGCAGTTCGTGCAGGGTGCGCCGGCGAACAACGTGCTGCTCACCGGCGCGCGCGGCACCGGTAAGTCGTCGCTGGTGAAGGCGGTGCTGAACAAGTACGCGCCGAAGAAGCTGCGGCTGATCGAGGTCGACAAGCAGGACCTGCTCGACCTGCCCGAGATCGTCGATGCGATCAGCGCACGGCCCGAGCGGTTCATCCTGTATTGCGACGATCTCTCGTTCGAGGCCGACGAGCCCGGCTACAAGGCGCTCAAGACGGTGCTCGACGGCTCCATCTCGGCCGCGTCCGAGAACGTGCTGGTCTACGCGACCTCGAACCGCCGGCACCTGATGCCCGAGTACATGAACGAGAACCTCGAGTACCGCCATGTCGGTTCAGAGATCCATCCGGGCGAGACGTCCGAGGAGAAGATCTCGCTGTCCGAACGTTTCGGCCTCTGGGTGTCGTTCTGGCCGTTCACCCAGGACGAGTACCTCGCGATCGTCGATCACTGGCTGGCGCATTTCGGCGTGACCGACATCGGTTCGCCGCAGGTGCGCGAAGCAGCGCTGCAGTGG
>JBILGF010000354.1:0-3883 GCA_044351195.1 Burkholderiales bacterium | reverse complement strand
TTGAACACAACCGAGTGCTGCCGCGAGCGCGCGGATCATTGCCGCCCGCACCGCTGTTAGCACTCGCCGAAATCGAGTGCTGATAATAGACGTTCCTGTACCCGCTGTGCAACAGGTTCGGCGTGTTCAGGTGAACGTTCCCTCTCGCACAGCCCTGACCAGACCCCGATTGGCACTGGAACCGTATCCAGAAAGTCAGCGCTCGCTCTCGTCCTATGGGTTGCCTGTTATGTAATCGATATCTGCCCAGGACGATCCGACAAGGGACGCCGCGCACGGGTGGCAACCCGGGCCGGCTCCGGCTCCGGCCTGCATGGCGTACCCGCAGTCGCCCGCAGTCGCCCGTACCCGCCCTCGGCTGTGCACGGATACAGCGCGTGCAACGTTAAACTCCCCGGTTTATCCGCCGTTCCACTCCGACCGGCCCTGGCCCTGCCTGCCAGGACGCGTCCCTCGCCAGACCTTACGCATGAGCCACTCCGTACCCGAACTGATCTCTCCCGCCTTCCAGGGCCGTCGTCGCGCACTGGCCTCCGGTCTGCTGTCGCTGGCTGCGGGCGGCCTGCCGGCGCTTGCGGGCGCGCAGGGGCGCATGCCGCCGCAATCGACACAATCGACGCAGCCCACGGCCGTCCCGGCCAGCCTGTCGCCGGCTCCCCAGGCCGACCGGCGCCTCACCGCCGCTGCGCAACTGATGGCAGGTATCGCGCCCACGGCGGGCGATCCGGTGATCGACCGTTTCGTCGCCCTGGAATCGTTCCGGTCGCACCAGGCCTGGATGCGTGAACAGTGGGCGCCGGTACGCACACGCCTGTCGGCGATGGAGTCCTGGCGCGACCAGAACATCCGCGTGCCCGATGCACGCAGCCGTACCCTGCTCTACCCGTTCAGCGGCCCCGATTTCCTGAACGCCTACGCGCTGTTCCCGACACATGCGCGCTATGTGTTCTTCGGCCTCGAGCGTCCGAGCGAACTGCCCGACCTCTCGACCAAGACGCCACAGGAGTTCACCGAACTGCTGGCGAGCGTGCGCGAGGCCCTGCGCGACATCTTCGAGCGCAACTACTTCATCACCTCGTACATGAGCCGGCAGCTGACCGCGCCGCGCCTGCGCGGCACCGTGCCGGTGATGGCCGTGATGATGGCGCTGAACAACCGGCAGATCGTGTCCGCCGAATCGATCGACCTGTTCCCAGAGCTCACTGCGACCTATGCCGACCCGAACGCCAGGCGCCCGCGCATGCCCCTGCGCGGCACCCGGATCGTGTTCCTGGATCCGACGACGCGAACCACGCAGTCGCTGCAGTATTTCTCCCTCGACGCGACCGATCGCGCGCTCGCGTTCTACCCAGACTTCACCGCCTGGCTCGCGCGCCAGGGGCCGGCCACCGCGCTGTTGAAGTCGGCGTCCTATCTGTTGCACGACCGCCAGTTCCTGCAGGTACGCGAGGCACTGCTGTCCACCGCCGACCTGGTCGTGCAGGACGACACCGGGGTGCCCTACCGGGTGCTGCGCGAGGCTGGCTGGAACGTCCAGCTGTTCGGCGAGTACCGCAAGCCGCTGCCGGCGCTCGCCTATGGTTACCAGCGCGACCTCCAGGAGTCGTTCCTGAAGAACGGCAACCCGGCACGGCTGCCGTTCCCGTTCGGTTACCACTGGCGCGAGGGCGGTGCCGGCTCCGGCCTGCTGCTGGCCACGCGCACGGTGACCACCGCGGGCGCACCGGCCACGGCCATACGCTGAGCCTTTGCGCCAACCCATGACCTGACCCGGCCCGCCGACGCGTCCATGGTGACAGGTACCGAATTCACACTGCCGCCCGGCACGACCCGCGGCACATTCATCGCGCCAGACGGCACGCGCCTGTCGACGCTGGGCGCGGGTGTGCGCAGCGCGCGTCCGTCCTTCCTGCTGCTGCCGGGATGGAGCATGCCGGCCTGGGTGTGGGCTGCGCAGTTCGGGCCGCTGTCCGCCGACCGCGCCGTGTTCGCGCTCGACCCGCGCGGACAGGGCGAATCGGAACATCCGCAAGAGGGCTATGACATCGGTACCCGCGCGGCCGACCTGCACGCCTTCGCCACCTCGATCGCACCGGTGATCGTCGTCGGATGGTCGCTGGCGGCGCTGGAGACGCTCGAGTCCATCCACCGCTTCGGCAGCACGCCGTTCGCCGGCGTGGTGCTGGTGGACAGTTCCATCGGCGAGGAACCGGCACCGGCACCCGGATCGCCCTTCATCGATGCGCTGCAGGCCGACCGGGTGGCGGCCATCGACGGCTTCGTGCGTACGATCTTCTCGCGCACGCGGCCGGAACCCGAGCTGCGCGCCCTGGTCGACAGCGCCTTGCGCATGCCTATGGACGCGAGCCTCACGCTGTTCCCGCGCGACATGCCGCGCGAACACTGGCGCGACGTGACACGCTCGATGGAACGGCCGCTGCTCTGCGCGATGTCGCACCAGTTCCAGGAGCAGGCGTGGAATCTGCGCCGGCACCGACCTCGTACCCAGGTAGAAGTCTTCCACCGGTCAGGTCATGCGCTGTTCGCCGACGAGCCCGACCGCTTCAACCGCCTGCTGCTGCACTTCGCACGCACGCTGGCCACCCTGCAGGCACCGCTGCAGCGCTGAATCGACCAGGACACGTTCAACGTCGACCGACACCTCGCGGACTCGACTGCGCGAGGGACGCAACGTTGTTTCGCGGTATTCTCGACCCATGCGCATTCAAGCAGAGTCGGCGGCAGCGCCAACGCCAACGCCAACGCCGCTACCGGACGGCACGCCACGAACCGCACGGCCACCGGCAATCAGCAGCAGGCGTCCATGAGCGCCAACGAAGCACTGCTCGCACGCAGCCTCGCGCATGTGTGGAATCCGTGCACGCAGATGAAGCTGCACGAGACCTGGCCGATGGTGCCGATCGCGCGCGGCGAAGGCGCGTGGCTGTACGACCTCGACGGGCGCCGCTACCTCGATGCAATCAGCTCGTGGTGGGTGAACCTGTTCGGACACTGCAACCCGCGCATCAACGCGCAGCTGGTCGAGCAGCTCGGCACCCTCGACCATGTGATGCTCGCCGGGTTCACGCACCCGCAGGTGGTCGACCTGTCCGAGCGACTGGGCGCGCTCGCACCCCGCGCGGCCGACCCCGCGCTGTCGGCAGGCGCGGGCGCGCTGGGCCATGCCAGCTATGCCAGTGACGGCGCATCGGCCACCGAGATCGCGCTGAAGATGGCGTTCCACTACTGGCGCAACCGCGGCCAGCCCTCGAAGCAGCGCTTCATCGCGCTGGCCGGCAGCTACCACGGCGAGACCCTGGGTGCGCTGTCGGTCACCGATCTGGCGGCGTTTCGCGACGCCTATGCGCCGCTGCTGCGCCAGCCGCTGATCGTGCCCGCGCCGGGACCAGCCACTACCCTGCCCTGCTGCAGCGGCTGCACCGCCGATGCCCTGTCCGCGCTGGAAGCCGAACTGGAACGCTCGGCCGGGTGCGTCGCCGCGATGATCGTCGAACCCCTGGTGCAGGGCGCATCGGGCATGCGCATGTACCACCCGGACTACCTGGCGGGCGCACGCAGGCTGTGCACGGCGCACGGCGTGCTGCTGATCGCCGACGAGATCATGACCGGCATGGGCCGCACCGGGTCGATGTTCGCCTGCGAGCAGGCAGGCATACAGCCGGACTTCCTCTGCCTGTCCAAGGGCATCACCGGTGGCTACCTGCCGCTGTCGGTCGTGCTCACCACGGACGCGGTGTACGACGCGTTCTACGACGACAGCAGTGCACGCGCCTTCCTGCATTCCCATTCCTACACCGGCAACCCGCTCGCCTGCCGCGCCGCGCTGGCCACCCTCGACATCTTCGCGCAGGACGGTGTCATC
>JBILGF010000353.1:0-3897 GCA_044351195.1 Burkholderiales bacterium | reverse complement strand
GGCCGAGGATGGCGCAACCCGGCTGGGCAGCGTGCTGATCCTGAGCGTGCCCTCGCTCGCCGATGCCGAGGCGTTCTCGATGAACGAGCCGTTCCGCAAGGCAGGCCTGTTCAAGAGCGTGAAGATCACCCGCATGCGCCGCGGCCAGTGGTACCCGGAGAACGCGCCGTCGAGCGCGGAAGGAAACTGATCGCCATGCAGCGCGAACGCTCCCATGTCGTGGTGGTCGAGGACGATCCGTTCCCGCGGCTGCTGCAGGTGATCCTGGATCCGGCCTGCGACCCGGCTCGGGTCGAGGCGTTCAGGCACTTCCTGTCGCTCGACCTGTCCGATTTCGACGGTTGGCTCGCGCGTGCGCGTGCAGCGGCCGGCCCTCTGCATCCGGCAAAGGTTCTTCTGGCCGATTCGCAGGCGGCGCTGCATGTAGCGCTGCCTGAAGCCACGGTGGTGGTGACCGAATCCTTCCGGATCGGCACGGACGAGCTCGCGCTGGCGCCGCGGCTGCAGGCCGTGCAGAAGTACGGCCAGGTCCTGCGCAACGTGGATACCGCGGCCTGTGCCGCACGCGGCGTGCCGGTGCTCACGGTACGCCGGCGCGCCAACATCGCCTGCGCCGAACATACGATGATGCTGATGCTCGCGCTGGCAAAGCGCCTGCCCGAGGTGATGGGACGCATCAGCCTGCGCCAGTTGCGCGAGGCCGGCTTCGAGCCGCGCACCTACGACCGCCGGCACACCGCCAACTCGAACTGGGCCGGTATCGGCGGCCTGCGCATCCTGCACGGCGACGTGCTGGGCGTGCTAGGCATGGGCGAGATCGGGCGCGAACTCGCCCCGCGTGCAGCCGCCTTCGGCATGCAGGTGCGCTACTACCAGCGCACCCGGCTCGCGCCGGCCGATGAAGCCGGGTTGTCGATCGAGTACGCAGCACTCGACGACCTGCTCGCACACAGCGACTGGCTCAGCATCCAGCTGCCGCATGGCGACAGCACGCGCGGCTTCATGGACGCGACACGCATCGCGGCGATGAAGAAAGGTGCGATCCTGATCAACACCTCGCGCTCCGAACTGGTCGACCGCGACGCCTTGCTCGCTGCGCTGCGTTCCGGCCACCTGGGCGGGCTGGGCCTGGACACGCCTTACGAGGAACCCGCCCGCGACGACGAGGCGCTGCTCGGCATGCACAATGTGCTGGTGACGCCGCATACCGCAGCCCAGCCGCGGTTCAACGCACTTGGGGATTTCATGGACCTGCTGACCGGACTCGGAAAGGTGGTGGCGCAATGACCTTCATCCCGCGCTTCATGCGCACGGCAAGGATGGCAAGACCGGGCACGGCCGCGCGCTCGGACTGCGCGGCAGGCATTGCGTGCGTCCTGCTCGCGCTGCCCGCGGTCGCCCCCGCCCAGCCGGCGGCGGCATGGCCGGTAAAGCCGCTGCGCGTCGTGGTGCCCTTCCCGCCCGGCAGCTCGGCCGATACGGTGACCCGCGTGATCACCGTGCGGCTGTCCGAGCAGTTGGGCCAGCAGATGGTGATCGACAACCGCTCCGGTGCCAGCGGGAACATCGGCGCGGACATCGTCGCGCGCGCGGCCCCGGATGGCTACACGACGCTGGTCGGCACGACCAGCACCCACGCGGTGGCGGTGAGCCTGAACGAGAAGCTGACCTACGACCCGGTGAAGGACTTCGCGCCGGTGACACTGTTCGGCAGTTCACCCTACATCGTGCTGGTGCATCCGTCGGTACCGGTCACCTCGATGAAGGAACTGGTCGCCCATGCGAAGGCCCGCCCGGGACAGGTCAACTACGCCTCTGCGGGCAATGCGAGCCTCGCCCACCTGGGTACCGAGCTGTTCTCGTCGATGGCCGGGATAAAGATGAACCATGTGCCCTACAAGAGCTCTGCCCTGTCGGTGCTCGACCTGGTGGCCGGGCGCATCGACCTGCTGTTCGGTACCCCTGCCCCGGTGCTGCCGCACCTGCGCGCAGGCAAGCTGCGCGCGCTCGCGGCGACATCGGCGAAGCGCGCCTCGTTCATCCCCGAACTGCCCACCGTCGCCGAAGCCGGTTTCCCCGGCTATTCGCTGACGCTCTGGTTCGGCCTGTTCGCGCCGGCGGGAACGCCCGGGGCGGTGATCGAGCGGCTCAATGCCGGCACGCGCAAGGTACTGTCCCTGGCCGAGACGCGCGACGCCCTCGCGCTCCAGGGGCTGGACCCGGCGCCGACCTCGCCCTCGGAGTTCGCCGTGCTGCTGGGCAGCGAGATCGCACGCTGGCGCAAGGCCGCAGCGCTGGCCAACCGTACCGACTGAGGGAGGGTGGGCGCCGACGTCCGACGCGGACCGGACGTCCGACGCGCAACGTCGGACGCCGAACGTCAGACGTCGAACGTCAGACGTCGAACGTCAGTCGCCGCCCAGCTTCGTCTCGCGCACCACCTGCGTCCACTTCGCGATCTCGTTCTTGACCATGGCAGCGAACTCTGCGGGCGTGGCGGGCGCGATGTCGATGCCCTGGTCGACCAGCCGCTGACGCAGCGTCTGGCCGGCACCGAGCATGCGGTTCACGTCGGTGTTGATGCGGGTGATGATGTCCGACGGCACCTTCGCCTGGGTGCACAGGCCGTACCAGCCGGTCACATCGAAGCCTTCGATACCCTGCTCGGCGAAGGTAGGAATATCGGGCATCTGCGAGCTGCGCGTGCCCGAGGTGACACCCAGGGCACGAAGCCGTCCGGTGCGGATCGCGGACAGCGGCGCGCCTGCGAAGTTTCCGACCGAGGCTTCCAGGTTGCCGGCGAGCACGTCGGCCAGTGCAGCCGATGCACCCTTGTACGGCACATGCAGGATGTCGATGCGCGCGATCGACTTCATCAGTTCGATCGACATGTGCGGCGAGGCCCCCACCCCGGACGAACCGAAGCTCAGCTTGCCCGGGTTCTTGCGCGCGTAGGCGATGAAATCGCGCAGGTTCTTCATCGGCACCGAGGGATGCACCATCAGCACGTTCGGCACACCGCCGAAGCGCGCAGGAAAGGCGAAGTCTGCGATCGGGTCATAGGTGAGCTTTGCCGCGAACCGGGCCGGAGTGACCCCGTGCGAACCGATGTTGCACAGGACCATCGTGTAGCCGTCAGGCGCCGCCCGCGCGGTGAATTCGGTGGCGATGTTGCCGGCCGCCCCGGGACGGTTCTCGACCAGTACCTGAGTGCCCCAGGCTTCGGTCAACGCTTGCGCTGCGATGCGCGCGGTGGTGTCGACCCCGCCACCCGGGGTGTACCCCACCATGATGCGGGCCGGCTTGACCGGCCAGGCCTGGGCGATCGCCGCCCCGGGAAGCGCAGCGGGCAGCACTGCGCAGACGATACTGACGAGCCGTCGATCCATGCCGTTCTCCTCCAGTTCCGGATCCGCACCTCGCCGGTCTGATGCCGGGCTGTGTTGCGCGAATCCTGGGTCGCCAGTGTAAACCGATACGCGGACGGAATGTCAGTCGGCCAGGCCAGTCGGTCAGGCCAGCCCTTCGACGATCCGGATCTCGCGTTCGACCCCGCCCTTGAGTTCCTTCAGCGCGGCCTGGTAGCCCGGGCCGTCATGGGCGGCGATCGCCTGCTCGACGCTGTCGAACTCGATCATCACCACGCGCTGGTCCATGCCCAGCTCGAACACCTTCGCGGGGTTGCCGCGCACGACGAACCGGCCACCGGCCGCCGTGATCGCCGGCGGTGCCAGCTTTGCATAGGCGGCGAACGCCTCGGGATTGGTGATCTGGCGGTAGAACGCGATCCAGTAGGCCTTGGCCATGAGGTCATCTCCGTGGTCACGGACGGTCATCCGTGAGGGAACAAGGCCGGCGCGCAGGCGCCGGCCGGCTTGAAACGGTACTCGCAGCGAT
>JBILGF010000352.1:0-3915 GCA_044351195.1 Burkholderiales bacterium | reverse complement strand
ATAGCCGAACAGTATCCAGCGCTCGGGAACGAGCGGGCGCAGCACCATGGCCTGCAGGTCGAGCGCCTGTGCGCACAGCCGGTCGAGCACCGCCACGCCAGCGCCCTGCCGTGCGAGCTGGCAGGCCATCAGCGACGAGCGCGTCTCTACCGCATAGCGCGGCTGTACGCCGCCCGATCGGAAGAAGTCGTCGACCTGCTGGCGCCAGCGCTGCCCGGGCCACAGGCCGAACAGCGGCTCGCCCACGAGGTCCTGCGCGCTGATCGCGGGCCGTGCAGCCAGCCGATGCCCGGCATGCAGGACCGCCTCCATGCGTACGCGGCACAACGGCGTGTTCCGGATCTCGACCTGCGGATGCGAGACCGGCAGCGACGTGATGCCGAGGTCGTAGAAACGGGTGCCGAGGCGCGCATCGATCGCGAAACGGGTATCCATGTCGACCGACACGGGCGTATCCGGAAAGGCTTCACGGAACAGCGCCAGTGCCGGCGCGACCAGGCCCTCGCCGGTCCGCGCGCCGGTCATCAGGCGAAGCTGCCGCTGCGAGCGGGCACGCACCGCGGCGGCCACGTGCGGCAGTTCGTCGAGACTCGCGAGGATGTGCGCGGACGACCGGTAGAACGCCTCGCCGTCGGGCGTCAGCGTGAGCTGGCGCCGGGTGCGGTGGAACAGCACGAGACGTGTGTCGGCCTCGAGCAGGCCGATCAGCCGGCTCGCAGAGGATGCGCCCAGGTTCATCGCCTCGGCGGCCGCGCTGAGCGAGCCATGGCCCACCACCAGGTGGAAAAGACGCAGGGCACGGATATTCATCGGCCTCTCGATGAGGTTTCAACCCCATGTTCTGCATGGGAAAATCGCCGACCGTTCGAATCTTTCGCAGTATATGTCGCGGCCGCTTCCTTCCACTGGCAGCATACCCCGCTAGACTGAATGCCAAAGGAGGGATCTGCATGACCCACACTGCCCGCCACATCGTCGTTCGCCTGCTGCTTGCTGCCACCTCTGCCGGTGCCGCAGGTTCGGCCCTGGCTGCCGCAGCCGAGTTCCCGAGCAAGCCGATCCGCCTGATCATCCCGTTCGCTGCAGGCAGCGCCACGGACGTGTCGGCCCGCCTGTTCGGCACCGAACTGGCCCGGCAGATGGGCCAGCAGGTGGTTGCGGACAATCGGGCCGGTGCCGGTGGCGCGATCGGCATGCAGGCGCTGGCCGGTGCGACACCCGACGGATATTCGATCGGCTACGCGGGTCCGGGGCCGCTGGCGATCAATCCGACGGTCACGCCCGGGCTGCCCTACAACGTCGCGCGCGACTTCCAGCCGGTATCTCAGGCGGTCACGGCCCCGCTGATGATCGCGGTCACTGCAGCCCTGCCGGCCAAGGACCTGAAAAGCCTGATCGCGCTGGCGCGCAAGCGCCCCGGCGAACTGAGCAACGCGTCTGCCGGCACCGGCACCATCGGCTACCTCGCCGGCGAGTACTTCAAGATGCTGACCGGAACGCGCATCCTGCACGTTCCCTACAAGGGCGGCGCACAGGCGGCGACCGACGTCATGGCCGGTCACGTGCAGATGCTGTTCGATCCGCTCACGGGTGTCGGTACGCATATCCAGTCGGGACGGCTGCGTGCCCTCGCGGTCACCGGACGTACGCGCCTGGCCGCCTTCCCGGACGTTCCGACGGCATCAGAGGCTGGCGTGCCTGGCTACGAGGTGACCACCTGGGGCGGTATCCTCGCCCCCGCCGGAATCGCCAGGCCGGTGCTCGACCGGCTCAACGCAGAGATGCAGCGGGCAGTGAAGTCTCCGCTGGTGATCGAACGCTACGGCGCGCTGGGAGCAATCCCGGTCGCGAGCACGCCAGAGCAGTTCGCGGAGCTGATCCGCAGCGAAACGGCGAAATGGGCGAAGGTGGTCAAGTTCTCGCAGGCGCAGCCCAACTGACCGGCCGTTCCGGCGCGCGGGCAATGCCCTGTCCACCGATGCCGCGGCCGAGCGTCGCCGAGGTCGAGGCGCTGTTCGGCAGGGACCGGCTCTGGCAGTCGTTCCTGGAGATCGAGGCAACCCTCGCGGAAGTGCAGGCGGAGCTGGGCATCATCCCGGCATCGGCTGCCGCCGAGATCCGGCGCAAGGCCACGCTGTCCGCGCTGGACCCCGCCGCGCTGGCCGCGGACATCGCGCGTACCCGTGCACCGATACTCTCGATCTCGCAGGCACTGGCGCACGCCTGCGAAGGCGACGCCGGCAACTTCGTGCACTGGGGCGCCACCACCCAGAACCTGACCCAGACCGGGCGCACGATGCTGATGCGCGAGGCGCACGACGTCCTGATGGCAATGCTGGGCGATATCCTGCTGCGGCTGGCCGCGCTGGCCGAGGCCAGCGCCGACATGCTGGTCGCCGGACGCACCAACCACCGCCACGCGCTGCCGATCACCTTCGGCCTCAAGGTCGCCGCCTGGATCGAGGAACTGCTGCGCCATGTCGACCGGCTCCGGGGCGCGCAGCCTCGCGTGTTCGTCTCGCTGTGGGGCGGTGCGCTCGGCGCGATGCACGCATTCGGCGCGCACGGACCCGAGATCAACCGGCGCGTGTCCGAGCGGCTCGGGCTGGCACCGCTGGCAGTACCGTCCCGTGCCGGTACCGACCATGTCGCCGAATACGTGTTGCTGCTGGCGCTGCTCGGCAGCACCTTCTCGAAGATCGCCCGTGAGCTCTACGCGCTGATGGCCGACGAGATCGGCGAGGTGTCGGAGGCCCTGGGCGATGACGTGGTCGGCTCCAGCACGATGCCGCATAAGGTCAACTCCAAGGTCGCGGTCCAGGTGATCGCGCTCGCCGGGCGGCTGCGAAGCCAGGTGCCGCTCGCGCTGGAGGCGATGCAGCCCACGCATGAAGGCGATGCCGCCAACAACCAGATGATGTACTGGCTGATGGAAGGTGCCGGACCGCTCGCCTATGCGACCGCCTGGGAGATGGACCAGCTGCTCGCCTGCCTGCGGCTGCATCCGCAGCGGATGCGGGAAAACCTGCGGCATTCGGGTGAGTCGATGGCCGCTGAACACGCGATGATGGTGCTGGCGCCTGCGCTGGGCCGCGGCCTCGCCCACGACCTGGTGCACCATGCCGTGCTCGAGGCTGCTGCCGGCGGCGCTTCGCTCGCGGACCGGCTGCTCGCCGACGAGCGGGTACGCGGCGCGATCGGCGAAGCGCAACTTCGCGGTGCGCTCGATCCGGCCGCCTACACCGGCCGCAGCGCCACGATGGCGCGCGAGATGGCAGTGGCTGCGCGGCAAGCCGCCGCGCGACTGCATGACGGCAACGCCGGCGCGCCGTTCAGTTCAGCGTGATCTTCGCCGTGCGAACGACGCGGGCCCACTTCTCGAGCTCCGCCTTGATGAACGCGGCGAAGGCCTCGGGCGGCATGCCTCCCGGCTCTGCCCCGTCGGCCGCCAGCCGTTGCCCGACGTCGGGCAGCAGCAATGCCTTCGCTACCTCGGCATGCATCCGGCCCACGGCTTCGCGCGGGGTGCCGGCGGGTGCGAACAGCGCGTACCAGAAGATCGCTTCGTAGCCAGGCACGCCAGCTTCCGCGATCGTCGGCACCTCGGGCATCGCGGCTGCGCGCTTCGCGCCGGTGACACCGATCGCCCGCAGCTTGCCTGAACGCAGGTGGGGTGCAACGGTCAGGGTATTGGGCGTGGCCAGCTGCACATGCCCGGCGAGCAGGTCAGCCGTCGCCGGGCCTGCGCCCTTGTAGGGGATGTGCACCACGTTCAGGCCTGCCATCGACAGGAACAGCTCCATCGCCATGTGCAGCGACGTACCGGCCCCGGCCGAGCTGTAGTTGAGTGCGCCCGGTCGTGCCTTCGCCAGTACGATCAGCTCCTTTACCGACTTCACCGGCAGGCTCGGATGC
>JBILGF010000351.1:0-3927 GCA_044351195.1 Burkholderiales bacterium | reverse complement strand
GTCCATCATCACGGTCAGGCCGCCCTTGACGGCGCCGTTGACCATGCCCTGCACCACCGAGCCGGTGTTGTGCGCGTCTTCCAGTGCATGCCAGGCTGCCAGGCGCTTGGCCTTGTCGCGCGACAGGCGCGTCTCTCCGTGACCGTCTTCCAGCGACTCGATCGCCACGCTGACGAAATCGCCCGCCTGCACTTCCACTTCACCGTGGTCGTTGTGGAACTCCTCGACCGGGATGTAGCTCTCGGATTTCAGGCCTGCATTGACGACCACATAGTTCGGGTCGACACGCACCACCTCGGCGGTGATCACCTCGCCCTGGCGCATTTCCTTGCGCAACAGGCTTTCTTCGAACAGGGCGGCGAAGCTCTCGGGCGGGTGCTGGGAGATGGCGTTGGGAACGGCAGAAGCGGCAGCAGAAGCGGTGGCGGTTGACATGCGGTAGGTGACCTGTAGTTTCTGTTCCCGGGTTCGCACCGGGGTGGATGAGGAGAAGAATCCGGCCCTGCTTCCCGATGGGACACCCGGATGCGGCGAACACGCACCGGAGGCCAGGGAGTGTTCCGTTGCGCCGGTGGACCGACCTGGAATCCTGCCTGCGCCGCAGACGGGAAACCCGCCTGCCGCACGCGTGCGATCAACCCTGCAGCGTCGAACCACCCGCGCCGGCAGAACCGCCGGACGCCTGTACACGCACGGCGATGCAGTAACGCTCCAGCATGGCCTGCACGACCTGTTCGATCGTCAGACCATCGGAATCGAGGACTGTCTCGGGTGCGCCTGCCTGCAGAGGAGCAACGGCGCGTCCCGAGTCACGGGCGTCACGCAATTGCAGATCATGAAGGATGGCCGGGAGATTAGCAGCTAATCCCTTATCCATCAACTGCTTATATCTGCGCTGCGCACGGATTTCCGCGCTGGCGGTCAGGAACACCTTCAGCACGGCATCCGGAAACACGACCGAGCCCATGTCGCGCCCGTCGCACACCAGCCCGGGCGGCTTGCGGAAAGCCCGCTGACGTGCAAGCAGCGCAGCGCGTACCGCCGGATGTGCAGCCACGATCGACGCACCCTGCGAGATCTGCTCGGTGCGTATCGCGTCGCCCACATCCTGCCCGGCAAGCTCGATACGACCGTCCGGAAAGGCTACCGGCAGCGCTGCCGCGACTGCCGCAACCCCGCCTTCGTCGTCGAGCGCCACCCCCGCCTGCAGGGCCGCCAGCGCAGTCACCCGATACAAGGCGCCACTGTCGAGGTAGTGGAAGCCAAGGGCAGTTGCCACCCGCTGGGCAATGGTGCCCTTCCCCGACGCAGTCGGTCCGTCGATGGCAATCACCACGACCGGCGCAGCATCGGCCGCGCATGCACCGGCGAAACCATCGGTGCCCGTCGTGGCGCCGGTGCCGGTCATCGCGCGGCGCGTCCCGGGACCGGGACCCTGCAGTCGATCCGGGCTATCGGACCGATCAGACTATTCCATTGGACCCGTGAATGCGAATGCGTATCATCTGCCTGATACCGATCCCTGCCCGCATGCGGACCCCACATGAAAAAGAGCCTGTTGAAAACCGCCACCTTTGCGAGCGTGCATTTCGCGGTCGCGTTCACCGTCGCATACGCACTGACCGGCAGCATCGCCGTCGCCGGGGCGATCGCACTGATCGAGCCTGCCGCAAACACGGTCGCATACTTCCTGCACGAGCGGGCGTGGGCACGCGCAGAGGTCGGCCCTGCCTGAGTGCCGGCTGCGGTCATGACGCGATCGACCCGAACACGTCGAAATAGTCGGGGAAGGTCTTGGCCACGCAGTCGGGATCATTGATGCGCACCGGCACCCCGCCCAGCGCGGCAAGCGAGAAGCACATGGCGATCCGGTGGTCATCGTAGGTGTCGATCGCCGCGCCCGGCACGAGCGCCGCCGGTGCCTCGACACGGAGGTAGTCGGGGCCGGCCTCGACCGTCGCGCCCAGCTTCGCCAATTCGGTGGCCATCGCATGGATGCGGTCGGTTTCCTTGACCCGCCAGCTGGCGATGTTGCGCAGGACGGTCGGGCCTTCGGCGAACAGCGCAAGCACCCCGAGCGTCATCGCGGCATCCGGGATGAGGTTGCAGTCGAGGTCGATGCCGCGCAGCCGCCCGGCCGGTGCCGCGGCCTCGATCCAATTGTCGCCGAGTTCGACCCGCGCACCCATCGTGCGCAGCGCCTCGGCGAACGCGACGTCGCCCTGGATGCTCGACCGTCCGACCCCGTTCACCCGCACTGGCCCGCCGCCGATGGCGCCGGCCGCGAGGAAATAGGAGGCCGCGGATGCATCGCCCTCGACATGCACCGTGCCGGGCGAACGATAGCGCGCACCGGAGGGCACGCGGAAACGCTGCCAGCCCTCGCGCTCGACCGGGACGCCGAACCGGGCCATCAGCGCGAGCGTGATCTCGACATAGGGCTTCGAGATGAGCTCACCGTCGACCTCGATCACCAGCGGCGCACCGGGCGCGCCGGCCGCGACGCCGATCATCGGCGCGGCGAGCAGCAGCGCGGTGAGGAACTGGCTCGATACGTCGCCGCGCACCCGGATCGGCTGCTGCGCGACCAGCCGTGCGGGATGGATCTCGAGCGGGGGATAGCCGTCATTTCCGAGATAGTCGATGCGAGCGCCGAGCGCGCGCAGGCTGTCGACCAGGTCGCCGATCGGCCGCTCGTGCATGCGCGGCACGCCGCGCAGCCGGTAATGCCCACCCACGGCGGCGAGCGCGGCGGTCAGCGGCCGGAATGCGGTGCCCGCATTGCCCAGGAACAGGTCGGCCTCGCGCACCGGCAGGTCGCCGGCGCAGCCGTCGACCACGGCGGTCATGCCGCCGCCATCGGTCCCGCCCTCGGACGCTCGCTCGACATTCACGCCGAGCGCCGCGAGCGCCTCGAGCATGCGCTGGGTATCGTCCGAGCGCAGAAGGTCGAGTACCCGGGTCTGCCCTTCGGCCAGGGCGCACAGCAGCAGCGTCCGGTTGGAAATGCTTTTGGACCCGGGCAGCGTTACGCAACCCACGGCATGCGACAGCGCCGGCAGGTCGAGATGACTGCGCCGGGAGGAACCCGCCGCCTGCGCACCGGCTGGCGGGTGTTTCGTCGAAGATGCCATGCGCAATCCTTCTGCAGTCCGCAGCCCGGTCTCAGTCGCGCGCTCGCGCGCTCGCGTTCGCCCCTGCGTTCAGCGCCTCGCGCGCCGTGCGCGCTGCATGGAACTCGCGCTCGAGCGCGGACCCATCGCCCATCGCGATCCAGTGCCGGAACTGCGACAGCCGTGCACTGAACGCGTCGATCTCGCTGCACAGGGTGTCACGATTGGCGATGCAGATGTCGCGCCACATCTCGGGACTGCTCGCCGCGATGCGGGTGAAATCGCGGAAGCCGCCACCGGTCAGCGCGAGCATCGCCTCGGCCTGCGGCCGCTGGGCGATCTCGTTCATCATCGCGAATGCCAGCACATGTGGCAGGTGGCTGGTCGCGGCCAGCGCCATGTCGTGCAGGGCGACGTCCATGCGCATCGTGTTCGCACCGGTGAGCTGCCAGGTGGCACGGATCCGTCCGAATGCGAGCGGATCGGTTTCCTCGATCGGGGTGATCACCACCGGCTTGCCGGCGAACAGGTCGGGCCGCGCCGCAGCCGCCCCGCTCTTCTCGGCACCGGCGATCGGATGCGCCGGCACGAACCGCGGCAATGCGTCTCCGAAGGCTGCGCGCGCACAGGCCACCACGTCCCGCTTGGTGCTGCCCGCGTCGGTGACCAGGGTGTCCTTGCCGATGCGTGGACCGATCATCGGCATCACTTCGGGCAGTTGCCCGACCGGCACCGCAAGCAGGATCAGGTCGCAGCCTTCGATGTCGTCCCAGCCCGTGGCGACCTGGTCGATCACGCCCAGCTGGCGCGCAAC
>JBILGF010000051.1:0-10860 GCA_044351195.1 Burkholderiales bacterium | reverse complement strand
GGCAGAGGCGGAGGCAGAGGCGGAGGCAGGGGCGCGGGCAGGGGCGCGGGCAGGGTCGTTCCGGTCGCGTCCCTCGGCCGCGATCGCCGCGCTGGTGCTGCGCAGGCCAGCCGCTGCGCGAAGAGGACCACAATGCGATACCGTGCACGGCTGGCGCGCATTTCTGCCCATCCCCACTCATCCCCGACCATCCCCACCCATCCCCGACGCATCATTCGCCATCGATGGCCCACGCCGATCCCGTCCTCGCCGCCCTGAAGCCGCTGCCGAAGGCGTGCGGCATTACCTGCGCGCCTCTCGGCGCGGCATGCGGATTGTCCGGATTCCGGCCGCGGATGTTCTCCGGCACGGCCAAGCCGCGGCGCAGTTGAACGATGGCACGCGTGCATCCCGATGGCTGGCGTGAACTGGCAAACGCGGGCGCGGCCGAGCGCGAACTGCAGACCCTGGAGCATCTGGCCAACGGACTGCCCGACGACTTCACGGTCTACCATGGGGTGCACTGGACGCGCGTCGACCCGGGCGGCCACGCGATCTTCGGCGAGATCGATTTCGCGATCGTCGGCCCGACCGGGCGGCTGCTGCTGATCGAGCAGAAGACCGGCTTCCTGCACGAGTCGGAACACGGGCTGGTCAAGCGGCATGCTGATGGCGAGCGGCGGGTCGCGTTCCATATGGCGCGCTCGACCGAGGGCCTGCATGCGCGGCTGCGCCAGTTCTGCAAGGGCGAGCAGACCTCGGTCGATGCGCTGCTCTACTGCCCGGACTACACGGTGAAGGATCCCGGCAGCGCCGGCATCGATCCGTCGCGCATCATCGATTCGAGGCGCAAGGATCGCCTGGTGTCGATCGTGCGCAGCCTGCTGCCGGGCCCGGATGAAGCCAACCCGGTGCTGCCCACGCGCGACCGGGTACATCGGTTCCTGGGCGACATCCTGCAGCTGGTACCGGAGGTGAACGCCTTCGTGTCCGAGGCCGACACGCTCTACACCCGCCTGTCCGGCGGCCTGTCGCAGTGGGCGCGGCGGATCGAATGCGATCCGTTCCGGCTCCGGGTGATCGGCACTGCCGGCTCGGGCAAGACGCAGCTCGCGCTGGCGGTGTTCCGGGACGCGCTCGGCGAGGGCCTGCGGCCCCTGTTCGTGTGCTACAACCGGCCGCTCGCCGACCATGTCGCACGCATCGCGCCGCAGGGCGGCGAGGTGGTGACCTACCACCAGCTCGGCGACCGCATCGCGCGCACGCTGGGCCAGCGACCCGACTTCGGCCAGCCCGGCGCATTCGCCCGCCTCGAGGAAGCGCTCGATGCATGGCAGCCCGACGAAGCCGCCCGCTTCGACGTGCTGATCGTCGACGAAGGGCAGGACTTCCAGCCGGGCTGGGCGCAGAACCTGCTGCGCATGCTGCGCCCTGGCGGCCGTGCCTGGTGGCTGGAGGACCCGATGCAGAACCTCTATGGCCGTCCCGAAGTCACGCTGCCGGGCTGGGTGACGCTGCGCTCGGGAACCAACTACCGGACCCCGCGCAGGATCGTCGATACGCTGAACAGGATGCTGCCGATGCCTTACCCGATGGAGGCAGGCAGCCCGGTCGATGGTTACGCCTTCGACCTGCTCACCTATGCAGACCCGGCCGATCTGGTCGCGAAGACGACCAGCGCGGTCACCCGCTGCATCGGGCTGGGGTTCCGCCGCTCGCACATCGCGGTGGTCACCTATCGTGGCCGGGAGAGTTCGCGCCTCGCGCCGCTCGAGCGGCTGGGCCCCTATCCGCTGCGCGCACCCACCGGACGCTACGACCTGCTGGGCAATCCGACGGTAACGGAAGGCGACGTGCTGATCGACTCGGTACACCGCTTCAAGGGCCAGGCCGCGCCCTGCGTGGTGCTCACCGAGGTCGATTTCGACACGCTCGACGAGCGGGCGGTGCGCCGCATCTTCGTCGGTGCCACGCGAGCCACGATGAAGCTCACGATGGTCGTCTCCGAGGTCTCGGCCAGGGTGTTGCGGGCCCGGCTCGAAGGCTAGGCCCTGCCGCGCGCTGGCGCTGGCGCCGCAGGTACACTCGTCCGGGACAGCGATTTCATCGGGCAGGTGCGCCAGGTCCGTGCGGCCGCCTGCGAAGCCGGCAGGACCCAATGCACGCACCAGATGATGGAGTACAGCCCGGACTGCGCGAAAGCGACCCGGCACTGCGAGACAGCCTGCCGGGAGCGGCCAGCTGCGCAAGCCCTGGCGGGCCGATCATCGTCGACACCAACGTGCTGATCGGCGGGCTGCCCACCGCGAACGGTCCGGGCACGCTCGCGCGCATCCTCGACGGAATGCTCGACGGAAGGATCAGGTTCATCGTCTCCGATGCACTGCTGTCGGAATACCGTGCAGTGCTCTCTCGCCCGGCGCTGCTCGCGCGGCTGCAGTTGACGCCCGCGGCCGTCGATGCACTGGTCGATCGACTGGCGCAGGCTGGCATTGCCATCGAGCCGGTAGCAGCGCCGCCGGCCCCGGACCCTGGCGACCAGTTTCTGTGGGAACTGCTGGCTGCGACTCCGGAGGCAAGGCTGGTCACGCGCGACGAACTGCTGGTACGCAAGGGCCGCATGCGCAGGCGGGTGATCCGGCCGGAGGCCTTCGAGACGCCAGCGACAGATATCGTTCCGGGGTAGCGTCGTGGCGGCCACGCATCGAGCGCGGCCGTTGCCAACGATGCTGCATCAGCGCATCCGGTTGGCGATCTTGTACCGGCGCACCAGTTCATGTCCTGCCTCGACCGGCAGCGGCACCAGCGGACCGCGGCCATGCGGGCAGCGCAGGTCTTGCACCGCGCCGTAGAGCCGGCACATCAGCGGACGCCGGTCGTGGATGCCGCAGTGTCCTGCCAGCGAGAACACGCAGGCCTGGTCATCGCGCTCGACCGGGGGCGCAGACAGGCCGGCCTGCTTCAGTTCGTAGGCGCTCCACGGCACCGGCCCGCAGCAGTCGGTGCAGCCTTCGATGCATTCGAACGATGGTATCGCGTCATACAGGCGGCGATGCAATGCGGCAGCACCGGGTGCTGCACCCTTCTGCGGCTTCATCGCCGGTGGTCGCGCTGCTCGCGAGCGAAGCCGCTCAGTCCGGCCATCCCTCGAGCAGGTCGACCGGATCGCCGAAGCGGCGCGCCGCCTCGATCACCTGCGGCTGGCGCAGCGCGGTGAGCAGGCCGTCCTGCACCAGCACGTTGCCGCCGGCGGTCACCGTCGAGTCGAGACAGACCAGGTCCATGTGGATCGGCGGCTCTTCCCAGTTCGGCATCGCGCGCTGGATGTAGGCGCACGGCTTCTCGAGCTCGATACCGAAGTGCAGTGCACCGGGCGAGTTGGAACCGGCCGGGTAGATGCCCTGGCGTGGCGCCTTCGGGTTGAAGCCGCAGCCGAGTTCCACCAGCACGCCACCGACCAGCATGTCGCGCAGGATCGTCGCCTCTTCGGAGCGGCCGCGCACCTCGACGATACGGTCGTCCTCGAACACCACGCCGATCTTTTCGCTGAACGGCTTCGGGAAGCCGACCGCACTCTGCGGATAGACGATACCGTTGACGTCGTTGCGGGTGGCGCCCCGGTCCATCTTCTTGCCGAGCGTGGTGCGGTCATAGACGTTCGGCCCGTGCGTCGGCACCCAGTGCACATAGGCCCCGGCTTCCTCGGCCAGCATCTGGCCGCGCCAGCGGTTCGAGCTCAGCATGTTCTCGCGCATCTCTGCGGTGAAATTCGCCGTCCAGTCGGTGCCGCGCGGGTCGGTGATCTTCAGTGCGAACGACTCGCCCTTCGGATACATGTCGCGCGTCGCGCGCGTGATTTCGCCGACCAGTTCGGCCGGGAAGCGGGCCTGCGGCGTCTTCAGCACGTCGATGTTGCGAAAGTAGGTCATCTTCACGGTGCGCTGGCCGGTGTCCTTGCGTACCTTGAGGCAGTACGGATCGCCGATCGAAGCGAACCAGGTCGACACCACCAGCGTCGCCTTCTCGTACACCGGCTTCAACTCTTGCGGGAACACGCCGGTGTTCCAGTTGCTGCTCATGTACATCTCGGGCCGCACGCCACGCGCCCGGGCGATGCCCTCGATCGCATGGAACACGCGCGGGTCGATCAGGAAGTCGGACAGGAACAGCAGTCGGTCGTCCGGACGGATCGCGAACACCTTGATCATGTTGTCCACGGCCTGGAAGTACTGGGCGGTGAGGAAGGTGTCGTTCGCGTTCACCGGCGGCATCGCGTTGAATGCCTGCGGGTCGGGGGTGAGCATGGTGATTCCTTTACTGGGCCGTGATCTTCAACTGCCGGATCAGCTTGCCGAAGCGTTCGTGTTCCGCCTTCATCAGGGCCGCGAACTGTTCAGGCGTATCGCTGGTGGGCTCGTAGCCGAGCTTGGCGAAGCGCTCGCGCACGTCGGCGCCCTTGACCGCCGCAGCCAGGATGCCGTGCAGCCGCGTGATGATCTCCTTCGGCGTGCCTGCCGGCGCCAGGAAGCCGAAGCGCCCCTCGCCCAGCACTTCCGGGTGTCCCGATTCGATCATCGTCGGCACCGACGGTGCGGCGGCGGAACGGCTGCGTCCGGAGACCGCCAGCACCCGCAGCCTTCCCGCCCTGACCATGGGCTCGACCAGCCCGAGGTCGGCGAACATCATGTCGACATCACCCGAGGTCATCGCAGTGATCGCCGGGACCATGCCCTTGTACGGCACGTGCACGATATCGATACCCGCAGTGGTGGCCAGAGTCTCCATCGTGAGGTGCGACACCGAACCTGCGCCCGAGGTCGCGAAGGTCAGTGCCTGCTTCTTGCTGCGCGCGATCTTCAGCAGGTCGGCGACCGACTTCGCAGGCACGCTCGCGTTCACGGTGAGGGCGTAGGGCCCGAGCGCGACGTTCATGATCGGTGCGAAGTCGCGCAGCGAGTCGTACGGCAGCTTCGAGTAGAGGTGCGGCGCGAACGCAAGGCTGCTCTGGCCGGCCACGAGCAGCGTGTAGCCGTCCGGCGCCGCGCGCGCGACGTGGGCAGTGCCCACGGTGGCGCCGGCGCCACCGCGGTTCTCGACCGTCACCGGCACGCCGAGCGCCTCGGCGAGCCTGGCCGACATCGTGCGCGCGATCAGGTCGTTCGCCCCGCCGGGTGCGAACGGCGAGACGACCGTGATGCCCTTTGCAGGCCAGGACTGAGCCGCGGTGGGCGCCACGGCTGCAGCGGCGAGGAGGACGGCTGCAATCGGCAGCCGTACTGGTACAGGCAGGGTCAGAGTCAGGGTCATCAGTTCAGGATAGCATCGCAAAAAGTTGCAGGGCAACGCGCTGCTTGGCGCTGTCGGGCGCCGACCTGCGAATCAAGGCCCAAGGCCCAAGGCGCAAGGCCTTCTGGACGGGGACTCGACCCGACACCCGGACATACGTGCCTCAGAGATCCTCCGGCACCGCCACCGCCGCCGACTTCGAGTCGTGCGCCGCGATCTCGCGCGAGGGCTTTCCGCCGCGCGAATCGCGCCCGGTGGGCTCCCAGGTGCAGACGCGCTGGTCGTCCACCCAGACGGTACGGTACTCGGCCGGCACGAAGAACTCGATGAAGGTCTTCCCCACCGCGCCGGTCGAGGTGTAGTGGCGCTCGCCATCCGGGTGGTAGACCAGGTCGCCTGCCTTGTAGGCATGGGGCACTTCATCCGAATAGCCGGTGGATTCACCGGCGATCACGTACATGAAGTGCTCGGCGCCTTCATGGTGGTGGTTCGACCCGTCGGTATGCGGCGGATAGACGATGATCTCGGCCTTCAGCGCCTTGTTGCCAGTGAGCTTCGGGGTCGCGACATAGATGCGCCGCCGTGCATCATGCTTCGAGTCGAGCACCGGCTCGTGCGCCCAGTCGACGATGCGCAGCCGGGGCGGGTTCGCCACGATACCCGGGTCCAGCCCGGTTGCCTGCGGCACTTCGGCCAGCAACAGGCGGGCTCCAGCCGAAGCCGCAGTGAGCGCTGCCCGGCATCCGATCGGCAGCACGACGGCATGGGCCTCCTGCAACGCATGGACGGCGCCATCGAGTTCGAGCTGGAGGCTGCCGCCGAGCACCAGGAACCAGCCCAGGCTGTCGCCGTGAAGCTCGAGATCGAAACGGCCACCCGGATCGAGGTCGATGCGATCGGCCAGCACGCGCGTACCCGGGATGCGCACGCGGTCGAGCAGCGCGCGCCGCCGTGCCCCGCGCCCCACGTGGACCGGTTCGACTTCGTCTTCGTGAACGATGCAGACCATGGTGCTGTTCCCTGGAGTGCCGGCCCTGCGCCCGGCTTGTGCTTCAGCGCGGCCTGACCGCCGTCACGTCGATCTCGATGCGTGCCCCCGGCTGGTTCAGGCAGTGCACGCAGATCGTGGTGCTGGCCGGCTTCCAGTCGCCGAGGTACTCGCGCACCGTGTTGGATGCACCCTCCTGGTCGCGCATGTCGGTCAGGTACTTGGTCATCTTCACGATGTGGCGCAACGTGAGCCCCTCGGTCTCGAGGATCAGCCTGATCTTGTCCATCGCCCGGCGTACCTGGGTCTCGATGTCCGGCGCATGGAAGTGCTCTTCGCGGATGTGCGGATGCGAGTGGTAGAGCGGCGCGGCGGTCATCCCGGACAGGTAGATCGTGTCGACCGGCCCGCTGATCACCACGGCGGGCGAATACGGGAGCTCTGCGCTGCGCTCGGGTATCGGATGGCTGGTGCGCGTGATGTCTTCGATGTGTCGGGCTTCGCCCATGTCTGCCTCCGGCATGAGGGGGTGATGATGTCCGCGGATCGTCCGCCGGTCAGTCGACCTGCACGCGCGCGTCGCGCGCGACCCGCGCCCATTTGGCGATATCGCTCTTCACGCGCGCGTCGAAGGCTGCGGGCGTGCCGCCGACCGGGTCCAGTCCGGCGAGCCGGTATGCCTCGCGGATCTCGGGTGTCTTCAGCACGCGGTCGAGTTGCTCGGCAATGAAGCCGATCGTCTCTTTCGGCGTGGCTGCCGGCGCGAACATCCCGTACCAGGACTGGGCATCGAACCCGGCCAGCCCGGCCTCGGCCATCGTCTGCACTTCGGGCAGCGGTGAGAAACGGGACGCCGTGGTAACGGCCAGGGCACGCATCCGCCCCGACTGCACATGCGGCAGCACCACTGCCGGGCTGGAGAACATCATGTCGACTTCGCCGCCGAGCAGGGCGATGCCGGCAGGCGCGCCGCCCTTGTAGGGCACATGCAGGGTCTTGATGCCGGCCATCAGGTTCAGCAGTTCGGACGCCATGTGAAAGCCGCTGCCCGGGCTGGCCGAAGCGTAGGTCATCTTCCCGGGCATGCGGCCGGCAAGGGCGACCAGCTCTTTCATCGAACGCGCCGGCACCGACGGGTGCACGACGAAAACATAGGGACCGATCGCCAGCATGCTGACCGAGGCGAAGTCCTTCACCGTGTCGTAGGGGACCTTTGCGTAGACGCTGAGATTGATCGTGTGCTGCCCCGCAGTGGCAAGCAGGGTGTAGCCGTCAGGGACGGCTTTCGCAACCGCCGCCGAACCGATCATCGAACCTGCGCCGGGACGGTGGTCCATGATCACCGGCTGGCCGAGCGCGGCGCGCAGCCGATCGAACACCGGTCGGCCCACGACATCGACCGGCCCCCCGGGCGGAAACGGATTGATCACACGGATCGGTTTCGACGGAAATGCGGGCTGGGCGACCGCGGTGCCTGCAGCAATCGCGCCGGCAAGAAACGCACAGTACCCGGCGATTCGTCCCACCATTGCGACAAGCTTCATGCCAACCTCGCGACGAAAACGGTGTGATCACACTACAGGGCCGGCAAAACCGGGTCAAGGTGAGGTGGCGCCCCGTGAGGTGGCGCCCCGTGACGTGGCGCCCGGGTCTCGGCCCGGGCAATGCCCATCATTCGATGCGGATCTTCCCGGTACGGATCACCTTGGTCCAGAGTGCGATCTCGCTCTGGATGAAGCGCGTGAAATCCTGTGCGCTCGCGCCCGGGGTCGGTTCGACGACGTCGGCCCGCAAGCGCTCCTGTACTTCAGGCCGCTCGAGCACGCGTCGCACCACCTGGCTCATCCGGTCGACCACCGGCTGCGGCAGCCTGGCCGGACCGACCAGCCCGTACCAGGTACTCGACGAGAAACCCGGTACCGTCTCGCTCATCGCCGGCAACTCGGGGGCACCCGGCGCGCGCTTCTCGGTGGTGACACCCAGTGCACGCAGCTTGCCGCCGCGTACCTGCGGCACGGCCGAGGCCCCGGCTGCGAACGCCGCGGTGATGTGGCCGCCCATCAGGTCGGCCATCGCCGGGCCATCGCCCTTGTACGGCACATGCGACAGCTGGATGCCGGTCAACTGCTGCAGCAGTTCACCCGACAGGTGCGGGGTACCACCGATGCCCGACGAACCGAAGCTGACCTTGCCCGGATTGGCGCGCGCAAACTCGATCATCTCCTTCAGCGTGGTGATCTTCGAGGCCGGGTTGACCAGCATCACCAGCGGGCCAATGCCGATCAGGCTGATCGGCGTGATGTCCTTGATCGGGTCGAAGTTGAGCTTGTACAGCGGCGCACTGCTGGCATAGCTCGACGGAATCACCAGCTGGGTGTAACCGTCGGGGCTCGAGCGGATCGCGATCTCGGTGCCGATGGTGCCGCCCGCGCCCGGCCGGTTGTCCAGCACGATCGGCTGGCCGAGTTCCTCGGAGATGCGCGGCGCGAGCAGCCGGGCCACGACATCGGTGCCACCGCCGGGC
Organism: Burkholderiales bacterium; assembly: GCA_044351195.1. GTDB lineage: Bacteria > Pseudomonadota > Gammaproteobacteria > Burkholderiales > CAIKXV01 > CAIKXV01. Next base: position 2,083 of record JBILGF010000051.1, on the reverse strand, counting down.
GCATAGGCGACGATGGTGCGCACCGGGCGCTCCGGCCACTTGCCGGCCTGGGCAAGGGCATCGTTCGAGACGGCCACGGCCGCGGCGCTGGTGGCCAACAGGAACGCGGGCACGGCGGGGTGCATACGACGCATGTCATTTCCTCCATGGGCAGCGGGCTGTATCCGCCCGTCTGTAGCGGCAGTGTAGCAGCAGCGCACCGCGCCGATCGGCGCGCGGTCCCGGACGGTCCGGGTGGCGAGGCCGGCGTGATGACGCCCCAGTGCGCGCCAGCGGGTGCGTGCACGCGCGATAAGATGCGAGGCTGCAAGGTGTCCCGAACGCCCCACTGGAACGACCGGAGGATCCTCATGTCAAGGCTTGGTCAGGTAGATCTGGAAACCGCGCCGGCGCTGTCGCTGCCGATGCTCGAGGGCATACAGCGCAAGCGCGGGTTGCTGCCGCCCATGTTCCGCGCGCTCGGCAACTCGCCAGCCGCGATGTCGGCTTATCTGGCATTCGGCGGCGCGATGGCTGGCAGCACGCTCCCGGCCACAGTCAAGGAGCAGGTGTCGATCGCCGTGGCCACCGCCAGCGACTGTCGCCAGTGCATGGAGGCGCACACCCGCCATGGCCGGGAGGCTGGCCTGTCGGACGACGAACTCGAGGCGGCGCGCCGGTTCGAATCGACCGACACCCTGGGTGCCGCCGCGCTCGCCTTCGCGCGCGCGGTGAAAGACCGCAACGGACACGTGCCCGATGCTGCCGTAGACGCCGCGAGAGCGGCCGGCATCGATGACGCCCGGATGGTGGACATCGCCGCACTGGTGGCAATCAACCTGTTCACCAACTATGTGAACAACCTGGCCAAGCCGCAGGGCTGAGCGAACACGGCCGCTGCGGCGCGCCCGCCGCGGCAGGTCAGTCCCGGTAGGACGGATCGCTGCGATCGAGCGCCCGGCGCAGCGCGCGCCACTCGGTCTGCTTCTTCTTGTACGGTAGGTTCGCGAACTGCCCGGCGACCTTCTCGGCCACCTCGGGCGGCGGGACGCGCAGCGTCGAGCCGCCGGCCAGCGCATCGACCTGCGCGTTGCAGGCACGCTCGAGGTAGTACATCAGGTCGAAGGCCTGTGCGATGGTCTCGCCCGCGGTGAGCAACCCGTGGTTGCACAGGATCATCGCCCGGTGCGCACCGAGGTCGCTTACCAGCCGTTGCTGCTCGTCCAGGTCGAGCGCGACACCCTCGTAGTCATGGTATGCCAGCCGGCCGTGGAAGCGCAGCGCGTGCTGCGAGATCGGCAACAGGCCGTGCGCCTGTGCCGACACCGCGATGCCGGCCGCGGTATGCGTATGCATGACGCAGGCCACGTCGGCGCGGGCACGATGCACCGCGCCGTGGATCACATAGCCGGCACGGTTGATGCCCAGACCGGTCGGATCATCGATGACTTCGCCATCTAGGTTCACCTTCACCAGGGAGGATGCCGTGATCTCGTCCCAGGTCAGGCCGAACGCGTTGATCAGGAAGTGCTCGTCCGGCCCCGGCGCCCGGGCCGAGATGTGGGTATAGATGAGGTCGGTCATCCGGTAGCGCGCGGCGCAGCGGTAGCAGGCGGCGAGGTCGACCCGCACCGCCCACTCTTCCGGAGACACGCGCGCCCGCACGCTTCCGGAAGCGATCACGAATGCAGGGGGTTCGATGGCCGGATCGATCATGTCGTTCATGGGCTCCTCCGTTGGACGCACGTTCGGCATCGGCGCGCAGCGGTGCCGGAACAGGATCTGCTCGTGCAGAGTGCGCTATTGTGCGTCAGGTCACCGCTGGAGATATCCGATGCTGCCTCTCAGACTCATGCTGCCGCCGGCACTCCTGCTGGTCACTGTCACCGAATCCGCTATCGCCCAGGCTTATCCGTCGAAGCCGATCCGCATCGTGGTGTCCGCGACGCCGGGCGGCGGCGTGGACACCAGCACGCGCATCGTCGGCCAGGGGATGGCCGAGCGGTGGGGCCAGCCGGTCCTGATCGAGAATCGTCCGGGCGGCGGTGGCGCGGTGGCCGGTGACATCGTGGCCCGCGCAGCCCCCGATGGCTACACGCTGAAG
>JBILGF010000010.1:0-19559 GCA_044351195.1 Burkholderiales bacterium | reverse complement strand
CCGGTCAGCGTGATGGTCAACGGGCCGAACGTGCTGGTGGTGCACCCGTCGCTGCCGGTGCGGTCGCTGCAGGAACTGGTGGCGCTGGCCCGGTCGAGGAAGGGCGAACTGCTCTACGCGTCATCCGGCAACGCAGGCCCGCCACACATGGCGATGGAGCTGTTCAGGATGCTCTCAGGCATCGACCTCGTACACGTTCCGTACAAGGGCACTGGCCCCGGAATGATCGACCTGGTGGCCGGCCGCGTGTCGATGACCTTCGCCAGCGTGACCTCGGTACGTCCGCATGTGGAATCCGGCCGCCTGCGCATCCTGGCCACTTCCGGCGCGAAGCGCTCGTCCAGCATCCCCGACGTTCCGACGATGGCCGAGGCAGGCGTGCCCGGCTACGCGGTGGATGTCTGGTACGGCATGTTCGCGCCTTCGGCAACGCCGCGCGACATCCTGCTCGCGCTCAATGCCGAGGTCGCACGCATCCTCAACCAGTCCGCGGTCCGATCCCGGCTGATCAGCCAGGGAATGGAGCCCGTGGCCGAACCGCTCGACCAGACCGCCGCCTACATCCGCGCCGAGATCGCCAAATGGGCCAAGGTGGTCAAGGCTGCGAAGATCAGCGTCGAATGAAGACCGCCATCGACGGGGCCCCGGACGAACGCGTCGGTCCTCACGCGCTCGCGTCCTTCACCGACAGCCTGCCGCGCTTTCGCAGCGGGCGCGATACCCCGCGCGCCTACCTCGAGCGATGCATCGAGACGATCGTCGCGCGCGAGCCGCAGGTGCATGCGTTCAAGACCCTCGCACTGGACGCGGCGCGCGAGGCTGCCGATGCATCGACCGAACGCTACCGGCGTGGCGCGCCACTGTCACCGGTCGATGGCTGCCCGATCGGCATCAAGGACATCATGGACACCCGCGACATGCCGACGCAGATGGGCAGTCCTGCCTTCGCGGGCTGGCAGCCAGCCTACGACGCGGCCTGCGTGCAGGCCTTGCGCGACGGCGGCGCCGTGCTGCCCGGGAAGACGGTGACCACCGCGTTCGCCTGCGGCATGTCCAACGAGACCACCAACCCGCTCGATCCGCGGCGCACGCCGGGCGGTTCGTCCAGCGGCTCGGCAGCCGCGGTTGGCGCCGGCATGCTGCCGGCGACGCTCGGCACGCAGACCCAGGGCTCGCTGCTGCGTCCTGCATCGTTCTGCGGCATCGTCGGCTTCAAGCCCACCTGGGGCACGCTGTCGATGCAGGGTGTGCACCCGATCTCGGCCACCCATGATCATCTCGGCGTGCTCGCATCGACGCTGGAGGACACCTGGCGCATCGCCTCCCACCTGGCGACCGCCCAGGGCCATCCCGCCCCTGCGCCGCTGCAGCGCGCCTCGGAAACCCTGCCGCGCAGCGCGGCGCCGAAGCGTCTGCTCTGGCTGCGCACCGAGGCATGGTCGCGCGAGGTGGATGCCGCCACCGCAGCGGCCTTCGAGGCGCTGATGGCGCGCTTCCGGGCAGCCGGCGTCGAGGTCTGCGATGCCTCGAACAGCCCTGCCGCCGCCGCGCTCGAGGCAAGCCTCACGCCAGCCTTCGCCGACCGCTGCCTGGGAATCACCGCCTATGAGATGCGCTGGCCCTACCGCCAGTATGTCGAACGCCACGGAAGCCTCATCGAGAAGCGCGTGCACGACCGGATGGTGCAGGCGTTCGCGATGACGCCGGGCGATTACGCCGACCGGCTCGCTGGCCGCACGGCCATGCAGCGGAAGGTGGCCGCGCTGATGCGCGGCTTCGATGGCATCGTCACGCTGTCCGCATCGGGCCCTGCACCGCTGGGCCTGTCCGCCACCGGCAGCCGCAGCTTTCTCGTCTACGCGACCTTCCTCGGCCTGCCCGCATTCAGCCTTCCGCTGATGCAGGTCGACGGGCTGCCGGTCGGGCTGCAATTGATTGGCCGCCACGGCCGCGATGGCGACCTGTGCGCCCGGGCTCGCTGGATGATGGCGCTGCGCTGAGTCGACCGCGCCGGACACCGGCAGCAGAAACCGCAACCCTGCACTCAGAGCCCCGGATGCCGGCGGTGCCAGTCGGTCACGCGCTGGTAGGCGTCTGCCATGCGCAGCAGCAGGCCCTCGTCGAACGGCCGTCCGACCAGCTGGAAGCCGGCCGGCATGCCGTTGCCGGTGAAGCCCATCGGCACGCTCGCCGCTGGCAGGCCGAGGTAGTTGATGCCGCGGGTGGCATGGGTGATCGCACCCAGCCGGGCATTGACAGGGCCGGGGGCATCGGTGGTGGTCTCTTCGATCGTCGGCACCGGGATGGTCACCGCAGGCAGGTGCAGCACGTCTGCCTGGCCGAGCGTTGCATCGAGGAAGGTCGCGGTGATGCGCGCGCGCAGGTTGAGCGCTTCGCAGTAGCGCACCGCCGGCACCAGCAGCCCGGGTTCGACCCGGCTGCGCACGATCGCGCCGTAGTCGTCGCGCCGTTCGGCGAGCCCCTTGCGGTGCACCGTCGCGGCCTCGACCGCCATCACCAGCTGGGCGAGCGAATTGATCTGCGGGATGTCGGGCACCGTCACGCGTACCACGCTCGCCCCCAGGCCGCGCAGCGCGTCCAGGCTCGCGTCGAGCAGCGCGCGCACCTCGTCGGTCACCGTATCGTAGTAGTAGTTGTCCGGCACCGCGATGCGCAGGCCGCGGATGTCGCCGTCGAGCAGCGACTCGTAGTCGGGAACGGCGTGCGTCGATGCGGTCGGGTCGCGGGCATCCGGACCAGCGATCACCGCCAGCAGCCGGGCCACGTCGCGCGCGGCAGGCGCAAGCGGACCGACGCAGTCTAGCGAATGCGACAGCGGCAGGACGCCGAAACGCGACACCCGGGTCTGGGTCGGCTTCAGGCCGGTCAACCCGCACAGCGACGCCGGATGCCGGATCGAGCCACCGGAGTCGGTGCCCAGAGAGCCGTGCACCAGGCGTGCGCCCACCGATGCGCCGGAGCCACTGGATGAACCGCCAGGCACGCGCGCGGGATCCCATGGATTTCGCGCATGTCCCATGTGCTGGTTGTAGCCGGTCGGACTGTAGGCGAACTCGCACATGTGCAGCGAGCCCAGGTCGAGCGCGCCCGCGTCATCGAGGCGCTCCAGCACGGTGGCGGTCGTGTCCGGCACGAAGCCGGCCCGCACCTTGCTGCCCGAGGCGGCTACCCGGCCCGCACGGTAGAACAGGTCCTTGTGCGCCAGCGGCACGCCATGCAGCTTGCCGCGCAGGCGGCCTGCGGCGCGCTCGCGATCGAGCGCCTCGGCCTGCTCCAGCACCGCGTCGTCTGCCAGCACGGCGATGCTGTTGAGCTGCGGGCCGATGCGGCGCAGCCGCTCGAGGGACCAGGCCGTGGCCGCTGCCGAGGTGATGCTGCCATCGGCGATCGCCTCGGCGAGTTCGACCAGCGTGAGCGCGGCCAGGTCGTGACTCATCGCCCGCCCCCGGTGGCGAGCAGCGCGAGATAGTGCGCGGGCTCGTCCTCGAACGCGAGGGTGGTGGTCGCCGCGTCGCGCACGACCGCATTGAGCCCCGCCACGAGCGAAGCGGCGGCCAGCGCGGACGCCGGGTCGATCGGGACGCCGTGCGCCCGCTTCACCTGCGCGGCAAGTTCCTGGTCGGTCATGGGCGGGGCTCCTCGGGCGAGTCGTCGCCGGTTGGGGGAAGGTTGATCGATGGAAGGCGGCACGATGCAGGGCTGGCCGGTCGTGGCCGATCAGTTCAGGCCCCCGACGCTGCGCCGTACCGCACCGACCTCGGCCGTGTGGAACCACCACCAGTCGTCGGCGGACGGTTCGATCGATGCAAGCCGGGCGATCGTTGCGGCAGGCAGCGGGCGCGGCATACCGAAGCGCTCCGCGAGGTTGTGCAGCGAAAGGAACTGCTCGCGCTGGATCGCATCCACCGTCGCCTGCTCGAGCGTGGTCGCGACGAAGTCGGTGCCATGCCCGACCTCGTGCACGATCGGCCCGGTGCCCAGCGCATCGAGCGTCTGCCGCCGCACCTCGGCATCGACGATCAGGTCGCAGCGCGGGTAGAGCGGCAGCGCCCGGGTGGCGATGCCCAGGCCGACCGGACTGATCGCCGTCAACTGGCCAGCCGAGCCGGAATAGGCGCGCCCGTAGAGGTCATGGGTATGCACCACCGCCTGCGCGTCGGTGCGCTCGGCCAGCAACTGGGCATGGAACCATTTGAAGTTCGGCGGCTTCGGCCCGCCGAGCCAGTTCGCGCGAAAGTCGAGCAGCACCATGTGCTCGGGCAGCATGTCGCGGAAGCTGTGCGCGGCGCTCATGAGAAAGCGGTCGGGCTCGGGCAGGCGGTGGCTGATGTGCTCGAGGAAGGCCACCAGCGTGTCGCGCGTCCACAGCGCGCGGCAGCTCAGCGCGATCGCCGCCTTCAGTTCACCCTGCGGGTCGTCCGGCCGGACATGCGCCGCGACGAAGGCGCACCACGGATGCTCGATCGCGCCCGGGTCGAGCGACTGCAGGAACTCGATGTAGTGGTGCTGCCCGGAGAACTGTGACCAGAGACGCTCGGAGTCGGGCTGTGCGACCGGCAGCGCCGCACGACCAGTGCCGGCAAGCACGAGGTTCGCCTGGGCGAGGTATTCATGGTGGTAGGCGACGATCAGCGCGTCGAACACGTCGGCACCGCTGGTCCAGACCGCGATGCCGCGTTGCTGCACCAACCCGGCGCGCGCGAGTTCGGCCGCGATGGCTGCGGTTGCATCGCCGGCCTCGCCCAGCGCCAGGTCGCCTGGCAGGTTGGCCGGCTCGCGAAACAGCGTCTCGCTCTCCATGTGGGTGATCGGCGCGAACGCGGCACCCGAGATGCCGGCCGCCAGCGCGGTCTTCGGCGTGCACGCGAGGCAGGCACCCGTCTTCGGGGACGACCTGTAGAGCGCGAGGTCGACCGCGAACTGCAGCGGCAGCTCACCCCGCCCCTCGAGTACCCGGCCATCGAGGTCGCAGACCAGGATGTCGTCGCCACTGATCGTCTGCGGCAGCACGTCGCGGCCGAAGCGGGGCGTGACCGCGATCACCTCGGAGCGCGGCACGCGCAGGCTCGCATGGCCCCACAGGTCGAGCATCCGGTGCTGCGCGAGGATGCGGCAGGCCTGCGCGAGGTCTTCGTTGAAGCGGGTTCCGATCATGGCAGCGGGCCTGGTTCAGCGCATCGTCGATGCGCAACAGTGAGCCGGGCAGGCTAGCATCGGCAAGGTGTGATCGCAACATGGCATCACGTGATGTCCCGCTGGAAGGCCCGTGAATCCTTACTTTCCGGCAGGAACATTGTTTATAGTGGCGCCTTTCCCGCAGCCAGACCTGGAGCCAAGGTGACGATCCAGACACGCAGAGCACATTCGGTCCATCCACGTTCACGTTCGCCGCGCGCGCTGCCAGCGCTGGCTGCCGTACTGGCCGTATCCATTACGGCACCGGTGCTGGCGCAGGATGCCTACCCCGCCCGGCCGGTCACGATCATCGTGCCCTTCCCGCCTGGTGGCGGCGCCGACCTCGCAACGCGCCCGCTGGCGATGCAGATGGAAAAGCTCCTGAAGCAGCCGATGCTGATCGTCAACCGCCCGGGTGCAGCCGGCGCGCTGGGGATGGCCGCCGCTGCCGCGGCCAAGCCCGACGGTTATACGGTGCTAGCGACGCTGCCGTCCTACAACATCCTCCCCGAGGTGGACGCGCTCTTCAAGAAGGCGCCCACCTTCACCCGCGAGCAGTTCCTGCCGATCGCGCGCCTGACGGCCGACCCGTCGATCCTGGTGGCCAACCCGGCCGCGCAGTGGAAGTCGGTCAAGGAACTCGTCGCTGCGGCGCGGCGACTGCCCGGCGAGATGATGTACTCGCACTCGGGCGTCTACGGGCCGTCGCATATCCCGATGGAGATGTTCGCGAACGCGGCCGGCATCCGCCTGCAGGACGTTCCCTACGTGGGCGGCACGCCGGCCATGACGGCCGTGGTCGCCGGGCACGCGACCATGTGGGCCTCGCCGCCGGCGCTCGCCGCGCCCTTCGTCAAGGCGGGCAAGGTGCGGGTGTTTGCCACCTGGGGCGCGGAGCGCAATCCGATGTTCCCCGAGGCGCCAACGCTGATCGAGTCGGGCTACAAGGTCGAGTTCTATTTCTGGACCGGGCTGTTCGCGCTGCGCGGCACGCCCGATACCGCGGTTCGACAGTTGCGCGACGCGGTGCGCCAGGTGGCCACCGGCGAAGACTATCGCAACGCGATGTCGAAGGTGCTCACGCCCGTGGCCTATCTCGATGCGCCGGAGTTCACGAAGTTCCTGGAAGCCGACGCACGCCGCATCGGCGATGCAGTGCGCGCGATGCGCAAGTTCACCCAGTAGCCCCGGGCACCCGCCCGTTTCGGCAGGCGATCCACGGACGCCACGCCTGACCCCCGATAGCCCCCTTCACTACCTCGGCGCCGCCGAACTCGCTCGCCGCATCCGCCGCGGCGCGCTGTCCTCGCGCGCGCTGGTCGAGCACTGCCTCGCGCGCACGGCACGCTTCAATCCGGCGCTCAATGCCGTGGTGGTGCTGCGTGAAGCGCAGGCGCTCGCCCAGGCGGACGCAGCCGACGCGGCGCTGCGCGCCCGCATCGCAACCGGGCCGCTGCACGGCGTCCCGGTGACGATCAAGGAATGCTTCGACTGGACCGGCACGCCGTCCACCTTCGGGCGTCCCTCGCGCCTCCATCATCGGGCAGCAGCCGATGCCGCAGTGGTCGAGCGGCTTCACGCCGCGGGCGCGATCCTGCTCGGCAAGACCAACGTGCCGCTCGACCTCGCAGACTGGCAGACGTTCAACGACGTGTACGGGGCCACGGTCAATCCGTGGGAGACCTCGCGCTCACCCGGTGGCTCGTCGGGCGGCTCGGCCGTCGCGCTGGCCGTCGGCTTGAGCGCGCTGGAGGTCGGCAGCGACAACAGCGGCTCGATCCGGATGCCGGCGCACTTCTGCGGCGTGTATGGCCACAAGCCGACCTGGGGCATCGTGCCGGTACGCGGGCATGCGCTCGAACCCGGGCTGCCAGCCGACGATGTGAACGTGGTCGGCCCGCTGGCGCGCAGCGCGGAGGACCTTGAGCTGGCCATGCGTCTGCTGGCCGGTGCCGATGGCACGGCGGCGCGCGGCTGGACGTTCGACCTGCCGCCGGCCGACCTGCCGCCGCCCGGCGAATGCCGGATCGCAGTGATCACCGGCGATGCCGACTTCCCGGTCGATGCAGCCACGGCGCGCACCGCGCGCGCGGTCGCTTCACGCCTGCGCGATCTCGGCGCCACGGTCGTGCTCGATCCGCCGCTGCCGATACCCTCGCGCGACTACTACGAACTGTTCCTCGCACTGGCACGCGGCTCGACCGCGTTCCGCCGCGACCGTTCGTCGATCGCCGCACTCTCGCCGGCGGCCGCCGCCCTCGATCCGGACGACCGTGGCTATGAGGCCCTGATGCTGCGCGGCCTGACCCAGTCGCATCGCGAATGGCTCGAGCGCAATGCCGAACGCCAGCGGCTGCGCGATGCATGGAATGTGTTCTTCACCCAGCATCACGCACTGATCACACCCGTGTCGCCGACGCCGGCCTTCCCGCATATCCGCGACCTGCCCAAGCCGCTGCATGTGCTGGACGTCGACGGTCTGAATCGGCCCATGGCCGACACCTACTTCTGGATCGGCATCGCCTCTGCGGCCAACCTGCCGTCGACGACGATCCCGGCGGGACAGTCCACCGAAGGCAGTCCGTCAGGCGCGCCGGAAGGACTGCCGGCAATCCTTCCGGCAGGACTGCCAATCGGCCTGCAGGTGATCGGCCCCGAATACGCAGACCTGCGCTGCATCGCACTCGCTCGCCTGCTCGAGGCCACCCATCGTGGCTTCATCCCGCCACCCGGATTCGACTGACCCTGCGGCGCGCGGCGTCACTCCGGCTTGATGCCCGCGACCTCGACGATCCTGCGCAACTGCTCGACATCGCTGCGCAGCACGGCACCCATCTCCCGGCCGTTGACGAAGGCGACCTCCATGCCGCCACCAGCCACCCGCTTCGCCACCTCGGGCAGGGCCATCACCTTGCGCAGGTCACCTTCGATCTTCGCCACGACATCGCGCGGCGTCGCCGCAGGCACCATGAAGCCGTAGTAGACGCTGCTGGCATAGTCCTTGAGTTCGGGCACGCCCGACTCGCGGAACGTCGGCACCTCGGGTGCCGAAGCCGACCGGTCGCGCGCGGTGATCGCAAGCACCCTGAGCCGGCCGGTGGCCTGGTGCGGCAACAGCGTGTTCAGCGACGACATCACGGTGTCGACCTGCCCTCCGACCGCATCGGTCACCGCCGAGGCGCATCCACGGTACGGGATGTGCAGCGCCGAAAGCTTCGCCTGTATCTTGTACAGCTCGAACGCGAAATGGTGCGAGGTCGCCACGCCGCAGGTGGCATAGGACAGCTTGCCCGGGTTGGCGCGCATGTTCGCGGTGAACGACCGCAGGTCGGTCTCTTTCACCCGCGGGTTGACCGCGAGCGCCATCGGCGAGACGGTGACCAGCGCCACCGGCGCGAGGTCCTTGAACAGGTCGAACGGCAGCTTCGAGTAGAGCGCCACGTTGATCGGCTGCGCCGAGGACGCGAGCAGCAGGGTATGGCCATCGGGCGTCGCACGTGCCGCAGCCTCGACGCCGATGTTGCCGCCGGCGCCGATCCGGTTCTCGACCACCACCGGCTGCTTCCAGAGTTCGGACAGCCGTTCGCCGACGACGCGGGCGGTGAAGTCCGCGGCACCGCCGGCGGAGAAGGTGACGATGATGCGTACCGGACGGGCAGGCCAGCCGTCCTGCGCGAGCGTACTGCCGGCCACCGGGAGCAGCGCGGTGCCGAGCAGCGACGCCGCGACCAGGGTGCGACGGGACCGGGAGAAGGACAGGCGGGCGTTCATGGCTGGCTCCGGGTGACGATGTTTCCATTGGCCTCGACGAGCAGCCGCGCGGACTCGAACGGCACGCCGTTCAGGCGGTCGAGCATCCAGTCGGCACTCATCGACGGCGGGTTCGGGCCGAGCACGGTCGATGGCACGTTGCCGACCGAGTGGCGCGATTCCTGGTACACGACGAGCTGGGTCGGTCCGCGCATCGCATCGAGCGTGCGATAAGCCCATTCGACCGGACACAGTTCGTCGCGCTCGCCGGCCACGCACAGGAAAGGCATGCGGATGCGCCTTGCATGCGGCTCGAGCGTCATCGAGCGGCGCATGCGGTCGAAGCGCGCCTCGTCGGTGAAGCCCGACATGTACATGAAGCGATGCTTGAACGTCGGCGAAGCCTTCTGGAAGATGGTCTCGCCCGCGGGTTCCAGGCAGATCGAGGTGATGGCGGCGGCGCAGTAGCGCGGTTCATGGGCGGCAGCGAGCGTCGCGAAGAACGAGCCGAAACTGTTGCCGATGATGCCGATGCGCTTCGCGTCGACCTCGCCGCGTGCCTTGAGCCATGCATAGGCCGCCTTGCCGGTCGCCTTCCATGCATCCATGCTGAACGGCACGCCGCCGAGCACCGCCTCGTACTGGCCTGGCCCTTCGAGCACCAGCACCGCGATGCCACGCGACAACCAGCGATCGCCGGCGAGCGCGATGTTCGCTTCCTTGAAGCCGTCCATGCCCGGGATCGAGACGATCGCCGGCACCTTGCCGGCGCTGTAGCCATAAGGCAGGTGGAACCAGCCCGGCAGACTGCCGCCACCGGGCAACGGCACCCACGCCGCCTCGACCTTGTGGTCGGCGTTCTTCGCATACGCCTGGAAGCATTCGCGCTTGCGTGCGTTGTTCGCGAGGTTGTGCGCGTCGTTGGACAGCAGCGTCCACTGCGACGCGGCCCAGAACACCGAGGCAATGAAGTAGTTGTCGCGCGCAGTCGCCAGGTGGCCTGCAGCCCCGGCCCGCGCCGCCACCGCTTCGCGCCGGCGCGCGACCGTCTCGAAGGCCGGGTTGATGTCGCTGTACTTCTGCACCCGGGCTCGAACCGCTGCGAGGTCGCCCGAGGCGAGCGGTCCGCAGGCAGTGGCATAGCTGTTGAGCCGGGGCTGGTCCCATTCGATGCCGACAGAACGGATGGTGGCGTCGACCAGCCAGCGCTGCGCTTCCATGCGCTGCACCTGCGGCTCTGCCGGTTTCGATGCCGCCTTGCGCATCACCGGTTTCTTCTTCGTCACGGCCATCGGATTCTCCTTGCGGACACCGCATCGAGGCTGACCCAGCGACATCGGGTTGTCAAGGTGAGGCGCGGCCAGGCGAGGCATGGCCTGCGACCGCTGGCATACTCGATGCCACCCACTGAGGCACAGCCCGTTGAACGATCCGGCTCCATTCGGCGGCACCACCGCCAGGCAGGCACGACTGATCGGCCAGGGTGTCGACCGCATCGAGGACGAACGGTTGCTGCGTGGCCAGGGCGCGTTCGTCGACGACCTGCAACTGCCGGGCATGCTGCATGCAGCGATCCTGCGCAGCGCGGTGGCGCACGGCCGTCTGCTGCGGGTCGACCTGTCTGCAGCGCGCACGATGCCCGGGGTACGCGATGCGTTCGCGGCGGCAGAGATCCTCGCATGGGAGGGAACCGAGGGCTCGGGTCACGGCTCGGTGCCGCGCATACCGATGCTGCTCGATCCGCTGCCCCAGGGCGAAGCATTCCTGCAGCCGGTGATCGCACAGGGCAAGGTCCGCTACGTCGGCGAGCCGCTGGCCGTGGTGGTCGCCGAGACACAGGCGCTGGCCGAGGACGCACTCGATGCGATCACGGTGGAGATCGAGTCGCTTCCCGCGGTCGTCGATGGCGGACTGCAGGCCGACAACGCGGTGACGCTGTTCGAAGCCCCCGCCGGCAATCGCGTGGCGCGGCTTGAAGCGCGTCGTGGCGAGGTCGACGCAGTCGATGCCGCCTTTGCAGCGGCGCCGCATGTGCGCCAGGAACGCTTTCAGGTGCATCGCCATTTCGCGTCGCCGATCGAGGCGCGCGGGCTGGTCGTCCGGCGCGATGAGCACAGCGGCCGGCTCGTGGTGTACGGCGCAGCGAAGATGCCGTTCGCCAACCGGCGCATCCTGGCCACGCTGCTCGGCCTGCGCGAAGCGGACATCGACCTCATCGAAGGCGACACGGGCGGTGCCTTCGGCCAGCGCGGCGAGTTCTATCCTGAGGACTTCCTGGTGCCGTTCGCGGCGCTGCGCTGCAGCCGCCCAGTGAAGTGGATCGAGGACCGGCGCGAGAACCTGATCGCCGCCAACCATGCGCGCGAAGCGGCCTGCGAACTCGAGGTCGCCTGCACCCGCGACGGCGTTCTGCTCGCGCTGCGCGGCCGGATCGCGACCGACATCGGCGCCTACCTGCGCACCACCGGCCTCGCCCAGTCGCGCAACGTGGCGCAGGTGGCGGCCGGCCCCTACCGCATCCCGCTGGTGGCGCTGTCGGTAGACGTGCAGGTGACGAACAAGACCCCTTCCGGTCCCTATCGCGGGCCCGGCCGCTTCGAAGCCGACTTCTTCCGCGAGCGGCTGTTCGACATCGTGGCCGATGAACTGGGCATCGACCGGGTCGCGTTCCGTCGCCGCAACCTGCTGCGCAGCGACGAGATGCCATGGGCATTGCCCACGCTGCTGCCCTGGAATGCCACCACCGCGACCGACAGCGGCGACTATGGCGAGACGCTCGACCGGTGCCTGCAGGCCTTCGACTGGACACGGAAAGCGCTGCTCGATGGGCGTGAGATCGACGGTCGCCGGCATGGCATCGGCATCGGCTGCTACATCGAAGGCGGTGCCGCCGGCCCGCGCGAAGGCGCACGCCTGGTGCTCGAAGCCGACGGACGGGTGGCGGTCTACACAGGCTCGTCGCTGGTCGGCCAGGGGATCGAGACCGTGTTCGCACAGATCGCCGCCGATGCGCTCGACCTGCCGCTCACCGCAATCCGCGGCGTATTCCATGGCTCGACCACCGGCGTGGATGAAGGCTTCGGCAGCTACAGCTCGCGCAGCACCGCGATGGGTGGCTCGGCGATCGTGATCGCGGCGAAGAACCTGCAGGACAGGGCCGTGGCTACCGCCGCCGCGATGCTCGGCTGCCCGGTGGCAGACCTGTCGATCTCCGCTGGCGGCCGTATCGTCGCCCGCGACGGTCGCACGGTAGCGCTGGCTGAGGTCGGCCGGCGCCACGTGGCAGGCGGCGGACTCACTGCGCACGGCACCTTCGCCAGCGCGAACCGCACCTACAGCTACGGCGCGCACGCCGCACATGTGGCGGTGGACCCGCGCGCCGGCCAGGTCGAGGTGCTCGACTATGTCGCGGTCGAGGACGTCGGGCGGATCATCAACCCGCGCACGCTGGAAGGCCAGGCAGTCGGCGCGATCGTGCAGGGCCTGGGCGGCGTGTTCCTCGAACGGCTGGTCTACGATGCCGAAGGACAACTGCAGACCGGCTCGCTCGCCGACTATCTGCTGCCGACCGCGACCTGCTTTCCGACGGTGCGCGTGATCGCACTCGAGAACCATCCATCGCCGCACAACCCGCTGGGCGTGAAGGGCGCCGGCGAAGGCGGCATCATCCCGGTTGGCGGCGTGATCGCAAACGCCGTGTCGGCGGCACTCGCACCGCTGGGGGTGTCGGTCACCGACCTGCCGCTGTCCCCGTCACGCATCTGGACGCTGGTGCAATCATGCCACCCCCGGTCGCGCTGATCGCACGCAGCTACCAGCGCCTGGTAGGGCGCTCGCTGATCGAGGGGTTCGACGCTCGATGCAGCGACGCCGCGATCGAAGCCGCGATGGACGATGCACCCGCCGTGATCGTCGCGCACGGCACCGAGCCGGATCCGATCTTCTTCTACGGCAACCATGCCGCCCTGCGTCTGTTCGAAGCGACCCGCGAACAGTTCACCGCGATGCCGTCCCGGCTTTCGGCCGAGCCGATGCTGCGCGAGGAGCGCGAGCGGCTGCTCGCACGGGTGCGCGACCAGGGCTACATCGACGACTACTCGGGCGTGCGCATCTCGCTGGGCGGACGGCGCTTTCGCATCGCACGCGCGATCGTGTGGAACCTGGTCGACGCGCAGGGCGAGCGGCATGGGCAGGCTGCAGCGTTTTCGGAGTGGGTGGAGGTGCCGGGCCTGCCGGAGCGCTGAACGCGGGCTGGAAGACGTCAAAGACGTTGACCTCGCACCCGTACACGATCAGCGCCGCGGAGTTCCGGCCACCGTTCTGGCCGCCTGAAAGCACCGCTCCAGACATTGTTGCGTGCGCCCGTTCGCGCGGGTGTGTCCCGAGCACGACAACCAAGCGCTGATCGGCCTGCAGGCAACCCCGAACGGGCCTGGCCAGACACGGCAGCCTGCATGCAGGATCGAGGTCGCGGCAGGTGACCTCGACTGCGCCGGCCGATAGCGCCGGCGCGCGGTAACGGCACTATGCCGCCATCAGGACGGATCGACGGACAGGCAATGGCAGGCCAATCTGCTTGAACAGCTTCCGCGGATAGAGATAGTCGTCGCCCGATTCATCAATGACGCGGAGCCGACGATGATCGGCGGCCTGCTGATCGACGCTGGAAACATGGATCTTCCGAAGTTCGAGCGAGACTTCGTAACCATCGCGGGAAGGGCGGGAAGTCGGGTCGAACGGCGGCACCCGCTGTCGAGCGGCGAAACCTGCCCCGACCGGCTGACCAGAGGGCGGAGTCAGCTTTCCTACCCGGCCCTTCCCTACCGCCCCCACACGCACTATCCTCACCCCCTCAGAACGAACCGGCCCCTCGACGGGTCGGCGAAGTCGGGCACAAGCCTGGAACATCCAGGAGGAGGAACACATTGATGGGGATCCACCGTCTGCTGCGGCACGGCTGCGTCGCGGCCCTGCTCCCGCTGGCCCTGCCCGCCGGGGTCGCCCACGCCGCCGAGGCCTACCCGGCCAAGCCCATCCGCTGGATCATCCCGACCTCCGCCGGCTCCGGTGCGGACACCGTCGGGCGCATCGTCACCAACGGCATCGCCCAGGTGACCGGCCAGACCATCGTCGCCGAGAACCGCGCAGGCGCGGCCGGCAACATCGCGGCCGACCTGGTCGCGAAGGCGCCGAAGGACGGCTATACCGTGCTGCAGACCAACTTCGCCCACGGCGTGAATGCGAGCCTGTACCGCAAGCTCAACTACGACCTGCTGCGCGACTTCGCCACGGTGACCAACCTCGGCGCGTCACCCGCGCTGCTGGTAGTGCATCCGTCGCTGCCGGTGAAGACTGCAAGGCAACTCGTCGACCTGGCGAAAGCGCGGCCGGGTGCGATCAACTATGCCTCGGCCGGTGCCGGCTCGCCCACATTCATCGGCGGCGAGCTGTTCCGCTTCGTCACCAGCGCGAACATGCTGCATGTTCCCTACCGGGGCGGCGGCGAGGCGATCAACGCCATGGTGAGCGGAGAGACGGCCGTCTACTTCGCGCCGCTGGCCTCGGCCATGCCGCATGTGCGCTCCGGCCGGCTACGGCCGCTGGCGGCGATGAGCGACCGGCGCATCGCGCTCGTGCCCGAGGTGCCCACCATCGCCGAGGCTGGCTTCCCCGGCGCGGAGTCCGGCTTCTGGCATGGGTCGATGGTGCCCACCGGCACGCCGGTCGAGGTGATCAACGCGCTGCATGCGGCGACCGTCATCGCGCTCAAGCGCGACGACATCGCGAAGCGCCTGTCCGACGTCGGCTATTCGGTCATCGGCGACCCGCCCGCCGCGTTCCAGGCGTTCGTGAAAGCGGAGGTCGAGAAATGGCGCAAGGTGGTACAGGCCACCGGCCTGACCGCGGATTGAGGCGCAGCCTGGACACAGGGATGAGATTCGAATGAGCGGACCGCGCAGCCTGCTGTTTGTCCCGGGCAACCGGCCCGACATGCTGGCCAAAGCACCGAAGAGCGGCGCCGACGCCCTGATCGTCGACCTCGAGGACTCGGTGCCGGTCGCCGAGAAGGACCGCGCACGAGGCATCGCACGGGACTTCATCGCGAGCCATGGCGCATCGAACGTACTCTATGTGCGGGTCAACGCGATCGGCACCGGCCTGCTCGAGGCGGACCTCGACGCGATCGTGCGGCCTGGGCTTTCGGTGGTACGTCTCGCGATGACCGACAGCGCCGAGACCGTGCGTGACGTCGACCGCATGATCACCGCGCTCGAGAAGAAGCACGGCATCCGCGAAGGAACGGTGCGCATCACGCCCAGCCTGGAGACCGCACGCGGCTGCTGGTTCGCGTTCGACATCTGCTCGGCCTCGCCGCGGGTGAATGCCGTGAGCTGCGGCACCGCCCAGGACGGCGACCTGCAGGCAGACCTCGGCTACACCTGGTCGCCGGAAGGGCAGGAGGTTCTATACGTACGCTCGCACGTGCTGCTGGCTGCAAAGGCAGCGGGCGTGAAGCATGTGCTCGACGGCACCTACGCGAAGATCCGCGACCCGGAGGGGCTGCGTACCTGCTGCGAGGCAGTGCGCCGGCTCGGCTATCGCGGCAAGTCGTGCATCCATCCGAACCAGGTTGCGCTGGTGAACGAGGTGTTCACGCCGACCGAGAAGGAACTCGACTACTACCGGCGGGTGATCGTGGCGTTCGATGAAGCCGTCGCGCGCGGCTCGGCCGCCACCACGATCGACGGCGGCACGATGATCGACTATGCAATGGCCGAGACGGCACGGCGGGTGCTGGCCTGGGGCGACAGCGCGAAGCGCGGGGGACAGGACGTTGGCTGAGAACGGTATCGGCAAGGACACGTCGTCGGCGCTGCCGCTCTCCGGCATCACGGTCTTCGATTGCGGACAGGTGGTGGCTGGCCCGACGATCGCGATGATCCTGGGCGACTTCGGCGCCGAGGTGATCAAGGTCGAGAACCCGCGCGGCGGCGACCAGGGTCGCTACTTCGGGCGCAACAAGGGCGGCGTGCCGCTGGTCTGGAAGCAGCTGTCGCGCAACAAGAAGACGATCACCCTGTCGCTGAGCAAGCCGGAGGGCCAGGCGCTGTTCTGCCGGCTGGTCGAGACGCTGAAGGCCGACGTGGTGATCGAGAGTTTCCGCGCCGGCACCTTCGAACAGTGGAACCTCGGCGAGGAACGCCTGCGCGCGCTGAGCCCGGGGCTGGTGATGGTGCGCGTCTCCGGCTTCGGGCAGACCGGCCCGTACAGCGACCGACCGGGCTTCGGCACGCTGGCCGAGGCGATGAGCGGCTTCGCCCAGATCACTGGCCAGCCCGACGGCCCGCCGACGCTGCCGCCCTTCCCGCTCGCCGATACCGTCGCTGCGCTGTACTCGACGATCGGTGTGATGCTGGCGCTGTACCAGCGCGACGCGAAAGGCACCGGACGCGGCCAGTCGATCGACACCAGCCTGGTCGAGACGCTGTACGCGGTGCTGACCGGGCATGCGGTTTCATGGGACCAGCTCGGGCTGCCGGGCAAGCGCTACGGCAACCGCACGACCGGGTCGGCACCGCGCAACACCTACCGCACGAAGGACGACCGGTGGGTGGCGATCGCCGGGTCGACGCAGGCGATCACCGAGCGGTTGTTCGCGGTGATGGGACAGGCGGACCTGCTCGAGGACGAACGGTTCGCGACGAACCAGGCACGGCTCACGAACGTAGATGCGGTCGATGCGGTGGTGTCCGCGTGGGTCGGAGCTCGGACGCAAGCCGAGTGCATGCAGCTGCTGCTGGCGGCGGAAGTGGCCGCAGCACCGATCGCAGACTTCAAGGACCTTGCGGAAGACCCGCACATGATCGCGCGCGGAGCACTGACCGAGATCGATGATCCGGAGCTGGGGAAGCTCAGGATGCCGACGGTGCAGCCGCGGTTGTCGGAGACGCCGGGCAGGATCGAGTACGCCGGGTTGCCGATGGGCGTGCACAACCGGGAGATCTACATCGAGCGGCTGGGGATGGCGGAAGGGGAGTTCGAGCGGTTGCAGGGGGCCGGGGTGGTCTGATCGGAGCGCAGCACCTGCCGGAGGGCTGGCCGCACCGAGGAAGCCGATCGCGCGCTGGCAGCAATCCAGGCAAGGCGCACCCGGGCGAAGGTCACCGGCCAGGCGTCCCGGAAGCGTGGCTGAAGCTGCGTACAGGGTCGAGCTGACCGCCACCTTCCTTCAGCGCCTGGACGGCGTCGATGCCTTTCTCGCGGTGGCCGACGCCGCGCCCGCATTCGATCGCCTCGTGACAGAACTGCGCGAAACCGTCATTCGCACCCTGGGACGATTTCCCCTGATCGGTAGACGCTACCTCGACGATCCGCCGTAGTCGGCAGAGGCGCTCGCGCAGCTTGCAGCCCTTCCCGCGGGTGCAGCGAACACGTTGCGCGAGTACGTCCACGAGGACTACCTCGTGCTGTATTGCGCGATCGACAGATCAACTGCCGTTTATCTGCTGTCGATCCGGCACCACCCCGAGCTGTCGTTCGACTTCACGGGACTGTGGGCGCGGTCGGGCTGAGGAACAAGGCACGGCCTGTACCGTGCCATGCACGGCGCGGCACCGCATATCCCTGCGCCGATCACGCCACCGCGAATATCACTTCGAAACGAGCTCCACCGGAGGCGGCCTCCGCGCACCGGATTCGCCACCCGTGCGCAGTCGCCACCTCGAGGCAGATCGCCAGACCCAGCCCCGAACCAGGCCGGTCGCCCTGCGAACCTCGCCAGAATCGCTCGAATACCTTTTCGCGCAGCTCCTCCGGCACGCCGCGACCCTGGTCCTCGACTGCGAGTCGATCGACGCCGACCGAGACACATACGGTGCCCCCCTCGGGCGAGAAGTCCACGGCGTTCTCGACCAGGTTCTTGAGCAGGACGAACAATTCTCCCTGGTCTGACAGGACCTCCACCCCCGCCCGCTCGCAGACGATGTGCAGGCTGACGCCCGCACGCTCGGCCCGCCAGGACAGAAACCCCACGACCTGCCGGGCGACCTCGTCGACTGCCGTCGGCCGCTTGTCGAGCGATCTTCCACCCGACACCTCGGCGATATGCAGCAGTTGGCTGACCGTGCGCGCGATGGAATCCACATCGCGCAGCGCCGCAGGCGGGATGGCTCCCTCGGCATGCTCGAGCTGACCGCGCAACAGCGCGAGGGGGGTCTTCAGTTCGTGCGCGGCATTGGCGAAGAATCGTTGCTGGCTGGAGAAGGCCACCTCGAGCCGAGCCAGTACGTCATTGAACGCCGCGATCAGCGGACGGATCTCAGAGGGCAGATCCTCGGCCGGCAAGCGCGCGGAAAGATTGGCCTGCCCGACCGTTTTCGCCGTCTCGCTGGCGATCCTGATCGGCCGCAACACGCTGCGGATTCCCAGGAAACTGAGGAGGGACAGCACCACGATGGATATCGCCACGATGACTCCGACCGCTTCGTTGATGGCGGGCACGATCGCTTCCTGGGCGAGTTCGGCAAACCGGTCGCTGCGCCCGACCTGGACCAGGAAGGGGCGACCGTCGACGCTGTGGCGCACGGCTGCGACATGGAAGCGAACACCATCGATCAGGGTCGGCAGGTAGAAGCCATCCTGGCGTTCGACCGGAATCGTGGGCATCAGACTGTCGAGCCGGGATTCCGAGGAGGCAACGACCTGTCCATCCTCGGTCAGCACGCGGTACTTCAGGTTCGCGAAGAACGCATCGAATCCGTAGGCTTCGACACCCCCGAGTCGGACGACCACGCTGCCGTCGGGCGAACCCGTATCGATGGCTTCGGCGATGTCGTGGGTCTGGCCCTTGAGGCTCTGCTCGGTGATGAAGCTCGCGAAACGCTGCACCAGCACCACCTGGACCGACAGGTAGGCTGCGGCAACGATCAGGATGGACAGGGCGAACGCGATCGACAGCCGCAGCGCGAGGCTAGGGGTCCTCGGGAACGACCAGCGCATAACCTATTCCCTTCGAGTTGGCAATCGACACGGTGGAGCGCAGTGTCACCAGTTTTCCACGAAGGCGGTGGATGGCGACATCCAGGGCCTTCGGTGTCACGGCAGAGGACAGTCCCCACGCCGCGGTCTCGAGCGTACTGCGTCGCGCGACACGCCCCTCGTGTCGCACCAGCGCGAGAATGATCTGCAGTTCGGCCGCGGACAGGGTCATGCAGGACTGCGCGACACGCAACGAGCTGAGCTGCGGCTCAACGCGCAGGTCTCCGAAAGTCACCTCCGTCGGCATCCAGGGCTGGCTGCGGCGAAGCAGCGCGCGGGTACGGGCGAGCAGTTCGTCCATCTCGAACGGCTTGGTCAGGTAGTCGTCCGCGCCGGCGTCCAGACCATCGACACGATCGCCCAGCGCATCCCGGGCGGTAAGCACCATGCAGGGGATGGATTCCCGCATGGCACGCAAGCGGGCGAGTACCTGCAACCCGTCACCATCGGGCAGGCTGCGGTCCAGGATCAATGCGTCGTAACGGGCATCCGCCATCGCTGCAGCGGCCTGGCCCAGGCTGGTTACTGCATCGCAGGCTATCCCGTTTCGTTCCAGCATGCTGCGAATGACCTCG
>JBILGF010000350.1:0-3935 GCA_044351195.1 Burkholderiales bacterium | reverse complement strand
CGGCACCGCCGGCCACCTGGCTGGCGAGCAGCTGAAGATCGCGGCCGGGGCGAAGATGACGCATGTCCCTTACAAGGGCAACGTGCCTGCGATGACCGACGTGCTCGGCGGGCAGATCAGCATGCTGTTCAGCACCATCCCGCCGGTGCTCGGACAGGTGCGCGGCAACCGGCTGCGCGCGCTGGCCACCACCGGTGCGCAGCGCTCGCCAGTACTGCCGACGGTGCCGACACTGGCCGAGAGCGGGCTGCCGGCGTTCGTGCTGGTGAACTGGTGGGGCGTGCTGGCGCCTGCGGGCACCCCGCCGGACATCGTCGGGCGGCTCAACGCGGAAATCGTCAAGGTCCTGCAGCTGCCGGACGTGCGCGAGCGGATCGCGGCCGAAGGCGGCGAACCCAGCCCGACCTCGCCCGAGCAGTTCGCCACCTTCATTGCAGCTGAAGTCGTCAAATGGGGACGATTGGTGCGCGCCTCGGGCGCGCAGGTGGACTGAAAAGCCGCACGGGGCGGCGTTCGCGGCGGATGCACCGGGTGAGCACTGCAACTGGCACAGGACGTGCTGACCCGGTTGGGAAAGCTTGCGACGGCCGCAGGCGCGCCGGAAAACGCACCACTTTGGTACATTGCGGGTCCGGAAGTCGTGCGGCAGTCGGCGTGCGGGCGGCAGTTGGCGCCCCGGTGTCGGATGTCTGTTGTCGAGCGGGTACCTTTCGGTACATCCCGTTTTCCCAGTCCAGAAAGGTCGTACACGATGTCCCAACGTTCTGTTTCCCGGCCGATGCGCCACTCCGTGATCGCCGCGGCCGTGCTGGCGCTGCCCCTGGTCCTTCCCGTCGCGGCATCCGCACAGCAGTGGCCGTCCAAGCCGATCCGCTTCATCATGCCGTTCGTGCCCGGTGGCGGCACCGACTTCGTCGGTCGCCTGATCTCGCCGAGACTGTCCGAATCGATCGGCCAGCAGGTGATCGTCGAGAACCGTGGCGGCGCTGGTGGCAACATCGGCATCGAGCTCGCAGCCAAGTCGGAGCCCGATGGCCATACGATGGTGCTCGGCACGATCGGCAACATCGCGGTCAACCCGTGGCTCTACAGCAAGATGCCGGTCGATCCGTTGCGCGACCTGGCTCCGGTTTCGCAGACTTCGATCGTGCTCAACGTGCTGGTCGTGCACCCGTCGTTGCCGGTGAAGTCGGTGAAGGACATCATCGCCCTCGCAAAGAAGAATCCCGGCAAGCTGACCTTCGGTTCCTCGGGCATGGGTGCGGCCGACCATCTCGCCGGTGAACTGTTCAACCGCATCGTCGGTACCGAGCTGGTCCATGTGCCCTACAAGGGTGGCGGCCCGGCGATGTCCGACCTGGTCGGTGGCCAGATCACGCTGTCGTTCGCGACGATGGTGTCGGTGCTGCCGCACTGGAAATCCGGCCGCCTGCGGCCGATCGCCTTCACGCTGCCGGAGCGCACGCCGCTGTTCCCGGATATCCCGACCATCAGTGAAGGCGGTGTGCCGGGCTTCGCGGTCACCAACTGGTATGGCGTGTTCTTCCCCGCGAAGACCGCGCGCTCGACCATCGATCGCATGAATGCGGCGGTGAATGCGGCGTTGAAGGTGCCTGAAATCGTCGAACGGCATCACGCGGCGGGCATCGTGCCCACCGGCAGCACGCCGGAAGCCTTCGACAAGTTCATTCGTGCCGAGTCTGCGCGTTTTTCCAAGCTGGTAAAGGAAGCCGGAATCCGGATCGACTGATCCGCCGTGCGTCGCTGCCCGGGCGCCAGGCGACAGGCCCGGCCCCGGGGAGCGGTCGCACCGATGCCGGTAGAATGCGTTTCGACCTTCTGCCGGCGAGCGCCACTTGGACATCGATCCCAGCACCCCAGCAACGCCGTCGGTCACCCGCCTGGCCGACTACACCCCGCCGCCGTACCACGTCGATTCGGTCGAACTCACCTTCGACCTGCATGAAGACCACACGACGGTCACTGCCTGTTCGGTGATCCGCGCCTGCGACGACCACGCGCGGGTGCAACCGCCGCTGCGCCTGGACGGTATCGGCCTCGAACTTGACGCGCTGGTGCTGGACGGTCGGGCGCTCGACCCGTCCGAGTACACGGTCGATGCCGAAGGGCTGACCATCGCCCATGTGCCGCGTCACTTCACGCTCGAGGTGGTGACGATCATCCATCCCGAGTCGAACACGGCGCTCGAGGGGTTGTACAAGTCCGGCGGCAACTTCTGCACCCAGTGCGAGGCGCGCGGCTTCCGGAAGATCACCTACTTCCTCGACCGGCCCGATGTGATGGCGCGCTACACCACGACCCTCATTGCCGACCGACTGAAGTATCCGGTGCTGCTGTCCAACGGCAACCGCGGTGCGAGCGGGCCAGCCACCGGCAGGCATGGCGAAGGCCGCCACTTCGCCACCTGGATCGACCCCTGGCCCAAGCCGTCCTACCTGTTCGCGCTGGTGGCCGGCGACCTGGTCTGCGCGCGCGACACCTTCACCACGATGTCCGGGCGCGAGGTCGGGGTCGAGGTCTGGGTCGAGCAGCACAACCTCGACAAGTGCGCGCATGCGATCGCCTCGATGAAGCGGGCGATGCGCTGGGACGAGGACACCTTCGGCCGCGAGTACGACCTCGACGCGTACATGATCTTCAGCGCCGACGACTTCAACATGGGTGCGATGGAGAACAAGGGCCTGAACGTCTTCAACTCGAAGTACGTGCTGGCCAGGGCCGAGACCGCGACCGACGCCGACTTCGAAGCCATCGAGGCGGTGATCGCGCATGAATACTTCCACAACTGGACCGGCAACCGGGTGACCTGCCGCGACTGGTTCCAGCTGTCGCTGAAGGAAGGCCTGACCGTCTTCCGCGACCAGCAGTTCACCGCCGACATGACCTCGAAGGCGGTCAAGCGCATCAGTGACGTGCGCACGCTGCGCAGCCACCAGTTTCCCGAGGATGGCGGCCCGCTCGCACACCCGGTGCGTCCCGACGCCTACATCGAGATCAGCAACTTCTACACCGCGACCGTCTACGAGAAAGGTGCGGAGGTCATCCGCATGCTGCACACCCTGCTCGGGCCGGAGCGGTTCCGCGCGGGCATGGATCTCTACTTCGAGCGCCACGATGGCCAGGCGGTGACCTGCGACGACTTCGCGCAGGCGATGCAGGATGCCTCGGGCATCGATCTCACCCTGTTCCGCCGCTGGTATGCGCAGGCGGGCACGCCTGCAGTGACGGCCGCCAGCGATTACGACGCGCGTGGGCAGCGCTTCACGCTGACCCTGACCCAGCACTGTGCCCCGACGCCGGGCCAGCCGCACAAGCTTCCGCTGCACATACCGGTACGCATCGCGCTGCTCGATCCGGACGGACGGGCACTTCCGCTTCGCCTGGCGGGCGCGGTCGACGAAGCCGGTACCGAGATGGTGCTGTCGCTCACCGAGGCACGGCAGCAGTATGTGTTCGAAGGCGTGCCCTCGGCGCCGGTGCCGTCGCTGCTGCGCGGTTTCTCCGCGCCGGTGAAGCTCGAGGTCGGGTACAGCGATGGCGAACTCGCGTTCCTGATGGGGCACGACGACGATCCGTTCAACCGCTGGGAGGCCGGCCAGCGGCTGTCCACCCGCATCCTGCTCGCGGCGGTCGAGTCGTTCCGGGCCGGCCGCGCGATCGAACTGCCCGGCGCGTTCATCGATGCCTTCGGCCGCACGCTCGCCGATCCCGCGCTCGACGGACGCTACAAGGCGCTCGCGCTGGCGCTGCCCGACTTCACCTTCCTGGGCGAGCAGATGGCGCAGATCGATGTCGAAGGATTGCATGCGGCGCGCGAGGCCGTGGTCAGCCAGCTGGCCCGGGCGCATCGCGAGTCGCTCGAGCGGGCGTACGAGGCCAATCGCACGCCGGGGCCGTACCGGCATGACGGCGAG
>JBILGF010000349.1:0-3944 GCA_044351195.1 Burkholderiales bacterium | reverse complement strand
TATGATCCGCGCACCGGGGACGTCCCGGCCCCGGGTCCCCAGCGCAGGGACCGCCCGCAGCATTGCCGTCCACCGGAGGTTTCGATGATCACCCGTGCAGCCACCCTGTCGCGCCCGCAGCGCGCGATCGCAGTCGCCTCATTCGTCGCATGCTCGGTGGCGCTCGCGCCCGCCGCGCTGGCCCAGGCCTATCCGACCAAGCCGGTGCGGATGATCATCCCGTTCGCACCCGGGGGCGGCAGCGACTTCATCGGCCGCATCGCCGCGCAGCAACTGTCCGGATCGCTCGGCCAGCAGGTGGTGGTCGAGAACCGCGGCGGTGCCGGCGGCTCGCTCGGGGTCGAGGTCGGCATGAAGTCGGCCCCCGACGGCTACACGCTGACGCTGATCGCTGCCAGCTATCCGGTGAACCCGTCGCTTTACAAGCTCAACTTCGATCCGGTGAAGGATATCCAGCCGGTGATCCAGATGTCCCAGGGCCCGTTCCTGGTGGCCGTGCACCCGACATTGCCGGTCAAGACGGTCAAGGACCTGATCGCGCTGGGCAGGAAGGTACCGGGCGGAATCAATTTTGCCACCAGCGGGCAGGGCAGCATCGTGCACCTGGCGACCGAGCATTTCGCGAGCATGGCCGGCATCAAGATGACCCACATCCCCTACAAGGGCACGGGTCCGGCGCTGACCGACACCATCGGTGGCCATACCCAGCTGATCTTCGGCAGCATCGCCTCCACGCTGCCGTTCGTGCGTTCCGGCAAGCTGCGCCCGATCGCGGTGACCACCGCCAAGCGTATCGGTGCCGAGCCGAACATCCCGACGATCGGCGAGACGGTGCCTGGCTACGATGTCACTAACTGGCATGGCGTGATCGTGCCGCGCGGCACGCCGCGCCCGATCGTCGACCGCATCAACGGCGACCTGCAGAAGGCGTTGGCCAACAAGGAGATGATCACCCGCCTGAATGCCGATGGCGTCGAGCCCGCCGGCGGTACGCCGGAAGCGTTCGGTACCCGCATCGCGCGCGAGATCGAGTTGTGGAAGAAGATCGTCGCGCAGGCCGGGGTCAAGCCGGAGTAGATCTTCCCCCGGACAGCGGGCAGCACCGTCTGTCCGGGTTTCTCGTTCGCTGCTCAGGCGCGGGCGAGTGACGAGGCGTGCGTCCTGCGCTGTTTCGGTGCGCCGATGAACGCGAAGTCGACCTCGGGTGCGCGGCCGCTGACGATGTCGGCGAGCGCCTTGCCCGAGCCGCAGGCGTGGGTCCAGCCGAGCGTGCCGTGGCCGGTGTCGAGGTAGAGGTTGGGTATCGCGCTCTGGCCGATCAGCGGTACGTTCGACGGCGTCGCCGGGCGCAGGCCGGTCCAGTAGCGCACCTGCGAGCGGTCGCCGGCTTCCGGGAACAGGTTGAACAGCCGGTCGACGATCGCACGGCAGCGGGCCTCGTTCAGCTCGGTGTCGTAGCCGCTCAGCTCGGCGGTGCCGGCACAGCGCAGCCGGTCGCCCAGCCGCGAGTACACGATCTTGTACTCGTCGTCGGTCAGGCTCACCTGCGGCGCGACATGTTCCGGGCCCACCGGCAACGTGACTGAATAACCCTTTGCCGGATAGATCGGCACACGGATGCCGACGCTGTCCAGCATGCGCGCGCTGTAGCTGCCCATCGCCATCACGAAGGCGTCTGCACGCAGCGTCGACGGCGTGCCGTTGACATCGACTACCCGCGCCGATTCGATCCGACCGCCAGCCTGGTCGAGCCCGAGGATGCGCGTCTCGTTCAGGAAGGTGACGCCGCGTGCGGCGGCGAGGCGGGCCAGTTCGACGCTGAATGCGTGGGCATCGCCCGATTCGTCGGCTGCGGTGAAGCTGCCACCGACCAGCCGCGCGCGGGCGGCAGCCAGCGCCGGCTCGATGCGCACGCAGGCGTCGGCGTCGAGCATTTCGATCTCGCAGCCGTGGTCGCGCATCACCTGTGCCGGGGCGATCGCTGCCTCGAGCTCTTTCGCGTCGGTGTAGAAGTGCAGGATGCCGCGCGTCTGCTGGTGGTACTCGATGCCGGTCTCGGCACGCAGCGCCTGCAGCGTCTCCCGGCTGTACAACCCCAGGCGCACGATCTGCGCGATGTTGTGCCGGGTGCGCGAGGGCAGGCACTCGAGCAGGAAGCGCGCGCACCAGCGCCACTGCGCCGGGTCCATGCGCAGCCGGAACAGCAGGGGCGCATCCTCGCGTGCGAGCCACTTCAGCACCTTGAGCGGAGCCGACGGGTTGGCCCAGGGTTCGGCATGGCTGACCGAGATCTGCCCGCCGTTGGCGAAGCTGGTCTCGTTTCCGGCGACCGGCTGGCGATCGATCACGGTGACGTCGTGGCCTGATCTGTTCAGGAACCACGCGGCGGTGGTGCCGATCACGCCGGCACCGAGCACGATGACTTTCATTGCATGTCTCCAGGGTTGTGCGGACAGGAGGCAGCATCGATGAACCCGACGCCGCCCGACTGTCCGTTTACCTGAGAGATTGCGTGGTGCCGGCGCTCAGGCGCCTGCAATCACGTTGCCCCTTCGGTGGACCCCATCCTGCCTGCGTTCGAACTGCCGTTCGCAGTGCAGCCGGGTCGCTCTCCAGTCTGCCAAACCGTATCCAGTATATGGGCCTGAGCGATCCCGGGCGGGTTGCGCCTTCGGCGGCCGGTCGTGGCCGGCGTGGACTGCCGGCGGGTGGCACAACAGCATGTGCACGACCTGCGCTCTCCTGAATACATTTCCAGTCTAGGCCGACCGTTCGCCTCGGTCAACGGAAATGGCCCGACAATGGCCCGGGTGCGTCAGCGCAAAGACAGGCGTGCAGGCTTCAGGCTGGCCTGGCCCCCTGTCGCGCATGCCGTATGCCCAGAAGCAGGCAGCCCAGCCCGCATGCTGCCGCAGCCGCGAGCGAGCCGAACATCACCGGATAGCTGCCGATCAGCTGATAGCCGATCGCGAACAGCGCCGGCCCGGCCAGTACGCCGGCGTAGGCGAACGACGAGGTGCCTGCGGTCAGGCTGGCGATCTCGCCCGGTGGCGAGATGCGCGTCGCCTCTGCATGGTAGACGCCGTTCCAGCCGTAGGACGTTGCACCCAGGATCGCCACGATCGTGGTGACCAGGGCCGGTGACCAGCGCGCATCGAGCCAGAACAGCGCAAGGCAGGTGATCATCGTGCACAGGGACAGGCCGATTAGCACCGGCACGCCGGAGGTGCGATCGGCGATGATGCCCCATGCCGGGCGGGCCAGTGCGCCCGCAGCCTGGTACAGGGCAAGCAGTGCGCCGGCCTCGATCAGCGAATAGCCGGCCACCAGATACAGATAGGACACCAGGAAGGTCAGCACGCTGCGCTGGATGAACGCGAACCAGAAGCCCGAGAGCGCAAGCCAGCGCAGGGCCGGCCGCGCCCAGACGAGGCCGATGCCCCCGGTGCGCGTGCCGAACAGTTTCGCGTCGCGGTTGCGTTCGCTGTCCCAGACCGGATGCACCCATTGCATCAGCAGCAGCACGCACAGGCCGACTGCGATCGCCGGCAGTACCGACCATTGCCAGCCGAGGCTCACGGCGATCAGCGGCGCGGTCAGCCCGACCAGCACGCCGCCGGCGGGCACGCCGCTCTGCTTCACCGAGAAGATCAGGTTGCGGTGGCGGGCCGGGGTGAAGCGCACGATCACCTGTGCGGCACCCGGATTGACAAGACCGAGCGCGAGCCCGCACAGCACGGTCGAGACCAGCATCGTTGCCAGCAGCGGCGCTGCCGCCAGCGCCATGCCGGACATGCTGAGCAGCGCTGCCACCTGCCCGGTGCGCGCCGGCCCCAGCCGGCTGACCAGGCCGCCGCCGAAGGTTGCGCTGAGCACCGCGCAGCCGAACAGCAGGCTGACCTGGTAGCCGATCCAGGAGGCATCCACGCCCAGCGTCTCGGCGA
>JBILGF010000091.1:0-8721 GCA_044351195.1 Burkholderiales bacterium | reverse complement strand
GTCCGGGTACTGTTCCTTGATCCGCTGCAGCTTCGGCGCCACTACCCGCATCTTGGCCATCGACCGATAACTGGCGGCCGACAGCGGGAAGAACGCCAGCTTGATCAGCACCGTCAGCAGGATGATGGCCACGCCCCAGTTGTGGACCAGCGCATAGAGCCACTTCATCACCCAGAACAGCGGTGAAGCGAAGATCGTGAACAGACCATAGTCCACGGTCAGGTCGAGCCCGGGGGCGATCTCTCCGATCTTGTCCTGTTCCTGCGGCCCAGAGTAGAGGGGCACCTGCACTACCGCGGTCGCACCCGGCGCAATCGCAGCCATTGGCAGGATCGTGCCGGCGGCATAGAGCCCGTTGCCGATCGGCTTGACGAAAAACTCGCGCTGCTGCTTTGGCGCAGGCAGCCACGCGGTGACAAAATAGTGCTGCACCATGCCGATCCAGCCGTTGTCGGCCTGGTTGACGAACGTGGCCTTGCGCTTCTCGATCTCGTCGAACGTCACCTTCTCGTACTTTCCAGCGTCGGTGTACACGGACACGCCGGTATAGGTCGGCACCATCCATGAATCGCCAACCGGGGCCGTGTTGTCGCGCACCACCTGGAAATAGGCAAACGGGCTCTGTGGCTCGGCTCGATCGTTGGTCACTTCGTACGCAACGTCGATCAGGTAGCTGTCGCGGCGGAATGTCAGCCGCTTGATGACCTTGAAGCCCTCGGTTTCCAGCGCCTCGAGCCGCACCACCAGTTCCCTCTGACCTTCGACCAGGGTAAGCGGGCCGGGCAGCAGCCGATAGCGGGTCAGGTGGGTAGGCAGGCCAGGCCCGATCAGACCGCTCTGAGCGACATAGGTGTGATCGGCAGTCTGGTTCAGCAGGACGAAGTTGCGATCGTAGGCGTAGGTCTGCTTGTGCCGCAGCAGTTCGAGCCTGCGCAGGTCGCCACCGATGGTGTCGATCTCGACCTTGACCAGATCGGTCTCGATCCGGACGCGTTCACCGCTCGGCAGCGCGCCGGTGGCGGTCGGCGCTGCTGGGGTCGGCGCCGAGGTCGCGCCCGGAACGGTCGGTTGCGGCACCGCGAGGGCTGGCGCGGCCGGAACCGGGATTGTCCCCGGCGCACCTTTGGTCTCGGTGGGCGTCAGCGGCGCGCCGGTCTCGGCAGCCACCGGTACCTGCGGGCGCTGAGCCTTGGTCCAGGCATCCGCGAGCATCAGGATCGAAAAGGCGAAGATGAAGAACAGGACTAGCTTGCGGGTATCCATGCGACGCTCGGGAACCTTCTCATGTGCGGATTCGAGTCCCGCCGACCGCGGTGGGGTCGGCCGGACGAACTATGACGCCGAGACCGGGTGCTTCGTCTCGGCACTGCCGGTCGATTCAGGCACCGGATCGAAGCCTCCGGGATGCCACGGATGACATTTGCAGAGCCGGCGGGCAGACAGCCATCCCCCACGCACGGCACCGTGAGTATGCAACGCCTGCATGGCATATTCGGAACAGGTCGGCAAGAATCGACATCGCGGCCCGAGCAGCGGGCTCAGGAAGTAGCGGTAGATCCGGAGCAGTCCGATTGCGATGCGTACCATGCAGCGACGTCCTCGAGCCGGGTGCAGACTTCGCTGGCTGCGTGGTCTACCCCGGCCCCGGGTTTACCACGCAACCGGACGACAACCTGGAGGCCCGGCAACCGGGCCAGCAACACCCGGAACCGGCCACGAATACAGCGCTTGAAGCGGTTTCGATCGACAGCCCGGCGCAGGGCCTTGCGGCCGACGATGAATCCGAGCAAGCCTATCGACGTGCCCGGGTTGTTTCGGACATGGATCGAGCAGTCGGGAGTGGACCATCGGTTTCGACTGGCCAGGACGCTCCGGAACTCATGTTCCCCGAGCAGACGGTGCGGTCGAGCCAGCATCGAAACCCTTCACATCCACTGAACCTGCACGTACGCCGGTTCGCTGAACGACGCCTGGCCGCTTGTGCCTGATGCGCATCTGTACGACGCGCGAGGGTCAGACACCGCCATTGTGACGGTGTCAGCGCCACCGTTTTTTCGGTCAGACGTCCCGATGAAGCGTGTTTCCGGCGCTCGCGCGTCAGACGGCGAGGCGAGCGCGGCCCTTGCGGCGACGCGCTCGCAGGATGGCTTGCCCGGCGACTGTCGCCATGCGGGCACGGAACCCGTGGGTACGCTTGCGGCGCACGACGGAAGGCTGGAATGTGCGTTTCATGGGAAAGGCCTCGGGGAAAAAGCCTCCGATTAGACGAGTTGTCTGGCGGAGTGTCAAGCGCCTCCGTATCGGTGCCGCCCGCACTGTCGTCCGACCGCATCGAAAACGGCTGTGGATAACTCTGTCCCGGGTGGTAAACTTCAGGGCTTCGCGGGATAACCTGGAAACCCATGTCCGAATTCTGGTCCGATTGCCTGTCGCTGCTGAAACACAAGCTTTCGGTTCAGCAATACGACGCGTGGATCCGCCCGTTGTCGGCGCAGGAAGCCGATGGCAAGGTTCTGGTGACCGCACCCAGCCGAAAGGCGCTCGAGTGGGTCCGCGAGCAGTATCTGCCCGACATGCAGAAACTGGCCGAGCTGCGCGGCACACCGCTGCTGATCGAGATCGCTGTCGGCCTGCGGGGTAGCGCCAATGGCTCGGCGGGTCTGCCGGTGCCAATGTCTCAGGCCGCTGCCAGCGCGGCGGTCAATCCCGCCCCGCCGGTGAACGGTGTGCCCGCCGACCTGGCAGGCTCGAGTGCCGCTGCCGAGCCCGAAGACCCGGACGACAGGGGTTACCCGGAGGGGATAGCTTTTGCAAACCTGCCGCGCCCGGCGCAAGCCACGACCCGATCCGGCGGTGGGCTCGGAAGCACCACCGACCCGACCCTCGCGCAGACCATCGGTACCCTGAGCGACGGCTTTACCTTCGATACCTTCGTCACCGGCAAGGCCAACCAGTTCGCCCGCGCCGCCGCGCTGCAGGTCGCCGAGAACCCGGGGCGAGCCTACAACCCCCTGTTCCTCTACGGGGGTACCGGTTTGGGCAAGACCCACCTGGTACAGGCCATCGGCAACTATGTGCATGAGCGCAATCCGGCCGCGGTGATCCGTTACATTCACGCCGAAAAGTATGTGTCCGACGTGGTGCGTGCCTACCAGAACAAGTCTTTCGATGCGTTCAAGCGGTTCTACCATTCGCTCGACCTGCTGTTGATCGACGACATACAGTTCTTCTCGGGCAAGAGCCGCACGCAGGAAGAGTTCTTCTACGCGTTCAACACGCTGACCGACCAGCGCAAGCAGATCGTGATCACCTGCGATACCTACCCCAAGAAGATCGAGGGCATGGACGACCGGTTGCTCACGCGCTTCGCGTGGGGCCTGACGGTCGAGATCGAACCTCCCGAACTCGAGATGCGGGTGGCGATCCTGCTGAAGAAGGCCGCAGCGATCGACATCGCGCTCTCGGAAGAGGTCGCCTTCTTCGTCGCCCGACATTTCCCGTCCAATGTGCGCGAACTCGAGGGCGCATTGAACCGCATCCGGGCCTATTCTCGATTCAACGCCTGCGCGGTCACCATCGATTCGGCGCGCGATGCGCTGCGCGACATCCTGGCGGTGGCCACGCGTCAGGTATCGATGGAGCAGATCCAGAAGGCCGTATCCGACTACTTCAAGATCAAGGTGTCCGAGATGCACTCGAAGCGCCGATCGCGCGCCGTGGCCCGTCCGCGGCAGGTCGCAATGGCGCTTGCAAAGGAACTGACCAACCACTCACTACCCGATATCGGCGGCGCGTTCGGTGGCAGGGACCACACCACCGTGCTGCATGCCTGCCGGCAGATCGCCCGGCTGCGCACGCTCGATGCCGAACTCGCCCGCGACTACCAGACCCTCCTGCAGCAACTGCGCAACTGATCACCCCTGCCCAGGCAAGCCGGACCCTCCCGGCAAACCAGGCGGGTTACCTGTGGACAGTTCTTGTCAGCAATGTCCGCCGAAATTGTTATCCACAACCGTGTACAGGTTGTTCCGGCTTCCTCAACAGCAGCAGATTGACGGCAACCCCGCGACCGGCCGCGATCCTGGCTGGTTATCCCCTGTTTCCCCGCGCCTTATCTATCAGTCTTATTCATATACCCGATGAAACTTCTCAATCTAGCTCGCGACACGCTGTTGAAACCCCTGCAGGCGGTGACCGGCATCGTCGAGCGCCGGAACACGTTGCCGATCCTGTCCAACGTGCTGCTCGAGGTCGATGGTGGCCGTCTGAGCCTGCTGGCGACCGATCTCGAGATCCAGGTGACCACCGGCATCATGGTCGAGGGAAAAGGCACGTCGGCAAAACAGGGCGTGACGGTATCGGCGCGCAAGCTGCTGGATATCCTGCGCGCCCTGCCCGAGACCGCCCAGATCGAACTCGACTCCAGGGATAACCGCCTGCAGGTCAGCGCGGGCAAGAGCCGCTTCAACCTGCAGACGCTGCCTGCCGACGATTTCCCCAGGCTCGCCAGTTTCGAGCCGACACAGCCAGCGATCACCCTGCAGCAGCGCGCCCTGCGCAGCCTGCTCAACCGCGTGCAATACGCGATGGCACAGCAGGACATCCGCTACTACCTGAACGGCCTGCTGCTCGAGACTGACCAGACGGCACTGAAGGCCGTGGCGACCGATGGCCACCGACTGGCATTCGCGAGCCTCGTACTGCCCGAAACCCTCGACAAGCGCGAGTCGATCCTGCCGCGCAAGGCGGTGCTCGAACTGACCCGCCAGCTCGAGTCGAGCGAGGCGCCGGTCACCATCGAGTTCGGCGCGAACCAGGTGCGCTTCCGGTTCGGCGAGATCGAGCTGATCAGCAAGGTGATCGACGGCCGCTTCCCGGACTACACGCGAGTGATCCCGACGAACTACCAGGATCACTTCCAGATCGACCGCGCCACGCTGGGCAGTGCGCTGCAACGCGCAGCCATCCTGTCGAACGAGAAGTTCCGCGGCGTGCGCTGGGTGCTCACCGCCAACAGCCTGCGTATCGTCTGTACCAACAACGAGCAGGAAGAGGCCGAAGAAGAACTCGAGATCGACTACGCCGGGGCCGCGCTCGACATCGGTTTCAACGTCACCTACCTGCTCGATGCCCTGAACAACGTCGAATGCGACACCGTCGTGTGTTCCCTCGGCGATGCCAACAGCAGCGTGCTGCTCACCCATGGCGAGGACGAGAGCTTCCGCTATGTCGTGATGCCGATGCGCATCTAGCGCTGTACCGCCGGTGCCATTGTCGTCCGTACAGGCAATGACCCGGGTAGCCGCGCGGGCCATCGCGACGTCGTCGCGAGGCCTGCGCCAGTCGTTCCCTCGGGCCTCGCGGCCCTGCAGTCAGTACAGGACCCATCGATGATCTCACCGGATTCGAACTCGGACTACAACTCGGAAAGCATCAAGGTGCTGCGTGGCCTCGAGGCCGTACGGAAACGCCCGGGCATGTACATCGGTGATACCAGCGACGGCACCGGCCTGCACCACATGGTGTTCGAGGTGGTGGACAACGCGGTCGACGAGGCACTGGCCGGGCACTGCGACGACATCCTGGTCACCATGCATTCTGATAACTCGATCTCGGTCACCGACAACGGTCGCGGCATCCCTACCGACATCAAGGAAGACGACGAGTTGCGCCGGTCCGCGGTCGAGATCGTGATGACAGAGCTTCACGCCGGCGGCAAGTTCGATTCCAACTCGTACAAGGTCTCCGGAGGCCTGCACGGCGTGGGCGTGTCCTGCGTGAACGGGCTGTCCGAATGGCTGAAGGTGTCGGTGCGCCGAAACGGTGAACTTCACCAGATCGAATTCCGGCGCGGTGTTCCGGTATCGCCGCTGGCGAAGACCGGAAGCACCGACCGTCGCGGCACCGAAGTTCGCTTCCTGGCCGACCCCGAGATCTTCGGCCTGGTCGAATATCACTACGACATACTGGCGCGCCGGTTGCGTGAACTGTCCTTCCTCAACAACGGGGTGCGTATCCGCCTGATCGACGAACACAACGATCGCGAAGAGAACTTCGCTTTCGTCGGCGGCGTGAGCGGCTTTGTCGAATACATAAACCGCGCCAAGCAGACGCTGCACCCGCACGTATTCCACGCATCCGGCGAGAAGGACGGTGTCACGGTCGAGGTTGCGATGCAGTGGAACGATTCCTACCAGGAGTCCGTGCTCTGCTTCACCAACAACATCCCGCAGAAAGACGGCGGTACCCACCTCACCGGGCTGCGTGCCGCCATGACGCGTACGCTCAACGCGTATATCGAAGCCAACGAACTGGCCAAGCGCGCGAAGGTCGAGACGACCGGCGATGACATGCGCGAAGGGCTGGCCTGCGTGCTGTCGGTGAAGGTACCCGAGCCGAAGTTCTCGTCGCAGACGAAAGAGAAGCTGGTGTCGTCCGAAGTGCGTACGGTGGTCGAGGAGATCGTCGCGCAGAAGCTCGGCGACTACATGCTCGAACGGCCGGTCGATGCGAAGATCATCGTCGGCAAGATCGTCGATGCCGCGCGTGCCCGCGAGGCCGCGCGCAAGGCGCGCGAGATGACGCGGCGCAAGGGCGTGCTCGATGGCCTCGGCTTGCCCGGCAAGCTGGCCGACTGCCAGGAACGCGACCCGGCGAAATCCGAGCTGTTCATCGTCGAGGGTGATTCCGCCGGGGGTTCGGCCAAGCAGGGCCGCGACCGCAAGAACCAGGCGATCCTCCCGCTGAAGGGCAAGATCCTCAACGTCGAGAAGTCGCGCTTCGACCGGGTGGTGTCATCGCAGGAGATCGCCACGCTGATCACCGTGCTCGGCACCGGCATCGGCAGCGAGGAATACGACGTGAGCAAGCTGCGCTATCACCGAGTGATCCTGATGACCGACGCCGATGTCGACGGTTCACATATCCGTACGCTGCTGCTCACGCTGTTCTACCGGCAGATGCCCGAGCTGGTCGAGCGTGGCCATGTCTACATTGCCCAGCCGCCGCTGTACAAGGTCAAGCACGGCAAGGACGAACGCTACATCAAGGACGAACACGAGCTGAAGCAGTACCTGCTGCGGGTCGCGCTCGAAGGGGCGTCGCTCGATCCGGGCAAGGCACCAGGCGTGGTCGCCGCCCAGGTGCTGTCGGGAGAAGCGCTCGACGAGCTCGCACGCGAGTACCTGCTGGCAGAGGCGGTGATCACCCGGCTGTCGCGGCGCTTCGATACGCTGTTCCTGCATGCGCTGATCTCCGAGACCGACATCGACGTGTCGACCTATGCAAACGCGCGCGCGTCGGTCGACCGGATCAACACACGGCTGGCCGGCAGCCAGGTCGAGATCGCCCTCGAGGCCGAACCCGACAGCGAGGCGATCCGGCTGCGCGTACGCCGCAATGAACACGGAAACTGGCGCACCACCGACGTCGATTCCTCGTTCTTCGAGGGCGGCGACTACCAGCAGTTGCGCAAGACCGGCCTCGTGCTGCAGGGGTTGCTCGGACCCGATGCACGCATCAGGCGCAACGATAAAGAGCACCCCGTCGGCGTCTTCAAGGACGCGCTCGACTGGCTGCTCGAGCAGGCGAAGTCGGGTCTCACCCTGCAGCGCTACAAGGGGCTGGGCGAGATGAATCCCGAGCAGCTCTGGGAGACCACGATGGACCCCACCACGCGCCGGCTGCTGCGCGTTCAGATCGAGGACGGGTTCACGGCCGACGAAGTGTTCACCAAGCTGATGGGCGAACTGGTAGAGCCGCGGCGCGAGTTCATCGAGCAGAACGCGCTCGGCGTGAAGAACCTCGACATCTGAGCGTCGGGCGCTGCCGCCACGCAGCGCCCGATCAGGCGGCCGTCTTCCGGCGTGCTGCCGGGGCCTTGGCGACCGCCCGCTTCGCGACGGCTTTGGCCGGCTTCCTTGCAGCTTTTGTCGATGGACGGGCTTTCATGGCGCCAGCCACGACACCCGCACCCTCCGTGTCCTCCGTGCCCGCGGCATCACCAGCTGCGGCTGCGGCCGCCCTGGCCGCAGCAACCTTGGCGACCACCTTTGCCGCCGTCTTCGGTACTCTCGGTTCGAACTCGAAGCTCACCTTGCCGTCGGCCCCGCGCATCAGATAGGCGGAGAACGGGCGGCCCTTCTTCGAGATGAACTTGTGCAGCAGGTCTGTCTTGCCGGTGGTCAGCAGCTTCACCATCTGCGCCTGCTCGATTTCACGTTGCAGGATGATCTTTCCCGACCGGAAATCGCAGCTGCGGTCGGCGCCGACCGATTTCTCGCACTGGTAGGCGAGGTCGGTGTCGTAGACCTTGTGCCCGCACTTCGGACAGTCGCCGAGCGGCGTCTTGTCGGAAAAATCGACCGGCTCGCCACCATCGGCAGCCGACTGGCCGAAGTCGAACTCGGTCGAGAATTCGTCGTTGAGCTTGATCATCGCCGCGAACGGCCGCCCGAGACGGCTGCGGAACCCCTGCAACGGACCGATCTTCCCGGCAACGAGCAGTTCCTCGATCTCGATCGGTTCGAACTGTCGGCCTGACAGGATGCGCCAGACCGAGAAGTCGCACTTCTGGCACTGGAACTTCTTGTAATTCTCTTTCACCACGCCGCCGCATTTCGGACACGGCGCATCGAGCGTCGTGTAATCGCCCGGAACGGTGTCGGTCTCGTGGCCCTTCGCCCGCTCGACCAGGTTGCGGGTCATCGTGGCGATTTCTTC
>JBILGF010000017.1:0-16334 GCA_044351195.1 Burkholderiales bacterium | reverse complement strand
CATGAATGCGGGTCGGCCGATGCGCCCCTGCTCCATCTCGGCCAGCTTGAACTCCCATTCGCCGGTCAGTTCCGGCGAACACAATTCGGCGATGTCCAGCCCCTTGAGCAGGGTCATCAGCGAGAACGCCTTGGGCGTCGGTTTCAGCTCCCGGCCTTCGCGCACCACGTACTCTTCATAGATCAGCTTCTCGATGATGCCGGCGCGCGTGGCTGGCGTGCCAAGCCCGCGCTCTTTCATCGCGTCGCGCAGTTCTTCGTCGTCGATCAGCTTGCCCGCGCCTTCCATTGCCGAGAGCAGCGTTGCCTCGTTGAAACGAGCGGGCGGCCGGGTCTGTTCGGCACGCGCGTCGACCTCGACCGCGTGTACCTTCTCGCCTGCGCTGACCATCGCCAGCGAAGGCGAATCTTCGTCGGCCGCGTCCTTGCCATAGACCGACAGCCAACCCGGGTTCACCAGCACCTTGCCTTCGGTCTTGAACGGCTCACCCTCGACCCGGGTGATGCGGGTGGTCAACAGGTATTCCGCCGGTGGAAAGAACACGGCCATGAACCGCTTCGTGACCAGGTCGTAGATCTTTGCTTCCGGCTCGGACAGCGACTTCGGTGTCATCGGTGTCGGGATGATCGCGAAGTGATCGCTCACCTTTGCGTTGTTGAAGATGCGCTTGTTGG
The DNA here is from genome assembly GCA_044351195.1 of Burkholderiales bacterium. Taxonomy (GTDB): domain Bacteria; phylum Pseudomonadota; class Gammaproteobacteria; order Burkholderiales; family CAIKXV01; genus CAIKXV01. Next base: position 15,660 of record JBILGF010000017.1, on the reverse strand, counting down.
GCTTCACCCATCCCGCCTTCAGGATCTGGCCGGCCGGCTTCGCGTAAGGCGTTCCCGACATCGCCTCGAGGGTGGCATTGACGGTGTCGACATAGTCTTCCGGCAGCGCACGCGAGTCTGTCCGCGGGTAGGTCAGCACCTTGTGCTTCTCGTAGAGCGCTTGCGCAATCGACAGGGTGGCCTTGGCCGAGAAGCCGAAGCGGCCGTTGGCCTCGCGTTGCAGGCTGGTCAGATCGTAGAGCAGGGGCGACAGCTGTGATGATGGCTTCGTCTCTTCACTGACTGTTCCGGGCTTGCCCCGGCACTTGTCGGCGATGGCGATCGCACGCGCGCCGTCCCAGAGACGCTCGGCCTTCAGTTCGGGGTCGCGCGGCTCGCCGTCAGGCAGATCTTTTGCGCGAACGAAGGCCTCGTCGAACCAGCGTCCCGGATAGGTGCCCTTTTCCGCCTCGAACACACCGTGGATCTCGAAATACTGGCGTGTGACGAACCGCTTGATCTTCTCTTCCCGGTCGACCAGGATCGCCAGCGTCGGCGACTGCACACGCCCCACGGTGGTCTTGTGAAAACCGCCGGTCTTCGAGTTGAAGGCCGTCATCGCGCGCGTGCCGTTGATGCCCACCAGCCAGTCGGCCTCGGAGCGGCAGACCGCCGCGTCGGCCAGCGGCAGAAGGTCGCTGTCGTCGCGCAGGTTGTCGAAACCATCGCGGATCGCAGCTGGCGTCATCGACTGCAGCCACAACCGGCGTATCGGCTTGTCGACCCTGGCATGTTGCACGATGTAGCGGAAGATCAGCTCACCTTCGCGCCCGGCGTCGCAGGCATTGATCAGCGCGCTGACGTCCTTGCGCTTGATCAGCCGCACCAGCAGCTTCAGCCGGTCTTCGTTTTTCTCGATCGGACGCAGCCCGAAGTGCGGCGGGATCACTGGCAGCTGGGCGAACGACCACTTGCCGCGCTTGACCTCGAACTCGTCGGGCACGATCAGCTCGAGCAGATGGCCGACCGCGGAAGACAGCACGTACTCATCGTTCTCGTAGTAGTCCTGGTGCTTCTGGAAGCCACCGAGTACCCGGGCGATGTCATTCGCTACCGACGGCTTCTCGGCGATGATCAGCGTCTTTCCCTCGCCGGGAGTCGCGATGGCTGTCGCCGATTCCGACGATCTCGTCCGGCCGGTACGCTTGGCAGCCGGGCTGCTGGAGGTCGACGCGGTAGTCGGTTTGCGGGTTCTGGTGGCCACGGTGTCCGTTCGATGCAGGGTGTTCGTGCTGTAGCCGATTATCGGCAACTGGCAGACGAAAAAATTGCGATGGATCATAAGGGGATTCGGGTGACAGCGGAAACCGGCTTCGATTTCGTCTGCCCGGCCGCACGCGTGACCACTGTGCACCAATTGCGGCCCCGCAGCAGGAAACCGCCGGCCGTCAGTTGCGCCTGGCGATATCGAAGCCGGGTTCCGCCAGCCGCTGATAGAGCCCATGGCCGACCAGCGCGAGCCGCCCCGCCAGCTCGAGTTCGACCAGCGCGGCGTTGACGCGTTGTGGCGTCCAGCCGAGCAGCCCCCCGAGGGTATCGGTAGAAACGGGATCAGGGGTCAACACCGAAAGCAGCGCATCGGCATCGGTACCCGGAGCCGGCGCTGACGCCGACGCGGGAAGGGTCGGCCCCGCAGGTGCCGTCAGGCCTGCTGCGGGCCCCTCGCATGCGGAGCGCCGCGCCTGACCTTCGCTGTCTGGTCGGGCCATCCCGGCGGCGGCTCGACCCCAGCCCAGTTCCTGCACCACGTCGGCGGCGCTCTCGGTCAGCCGGGCGCCTTGCCGGATCAGCAGGTGACAGCCTTTAGACAAGGGTGAATGGATGGACCCGGGGATCGCAAACACGTCGCGACCCTGTTCTGCAGCCATCCGGGCGGTGATCAGCGAGCCGCTGCGCAGGTTGGCCTCGACCACCAGGCAACCCAGTGCCAGCCCGCTGAGGATGCGGTTGCGGCGAGGAAAGTGGTCTGGCCGGGCCGACATGCCGAGCGGAAACTCGGATACCAGTGTGCCGCGCTCGGCAATCTGCGCCGCCAGATCGCGATTCTTCGCCGGGTAGACGATGTCCAGCCCGGTGCCCACGACTGCGATCGTCGAGCCGATCGCGTCGAGTGCACCACGGTGGGACGCGGTGTCGATTCCCAGGGCAAGCCCGCTGATCACGGTCAGGCCGGCCTCGGAGAAGCTGCGCGCGAACATGCGCGCCGTCTGGGCACCCAACGGCGAAGGATTGCGACTGCCGACCATGGCCAGCGCGGGCCGATCGAGCAGGTCGAGCCGGCCCGAGACATACAGCAGGACAGGCGCGTCATCGATCTCGCGCAGCAGCGCGGGATAGGCCGGATCGTCGACAGAGAGCAGGTGATGCCGAGGGTCTTCGAGCCATCGGAGGGTGGCCGCGATACGAGGGTCGCCCCGGCTGCGGTCGAGCGCGCCCGTACGAGCGGACGCCGAGCGGACCCGCTCAGGCCAGGCGAGGTCGGGTGTACCGGCCTCGGCCAGCGCGCGGCGTATCCGGTCGGTGACACCGACTGCGAACGCAGCCGCCAGCCAGTCGCTGGAATTGCTGCCGACAGGCATCTGAGCACGTCCTCTGTCCAGGATGAGGGGACCGTGCCAGCGCGGACGCTGACCCGGCGTGTCTCACCCGGCGACCAGCCCGGCTGGTCGCATGCCGGATCAGGGATTACGCACGACGTCGCTGACGTTCACCGGGCGAGAGGTGTCCATGATGATCGCGTAGCTGACGCGGTCAAACGTGCGAAACACCATCATGACGCCGTAACGTTCCTCGGGCAGGCCCTTGCCGCTGCGCGCGCTTTCCGCACGCCGCGTCTCCAGTTCGGCTGCCCCGGTCGGCGAACCCCGGCCGGTAGGACCCACCCGGCCCCACAGGACGTCGCCGCGCAGGTTGCCGAGATCCAGGTCGCCGCGTGGGGTGCGCTGGATGTCCAGTGGCGTGTCGCTGCCGGAGGGGCCGACCCGGCCCCAGAGCAGTTCCGGACGGTTGCCGGCCCGTTCGGCCAGCGGGTTGCGGAACATCGCAAGCACATGGCCGACTTCCAGGCCGTCTTTCGCGCCACGGTTGATGGTCACGATGTCGTACTGGGCGACCTCGACCACGTTGGCGCGCCCGTAGACGCCCATGATCCGCCCGGCCACCGGCTGGGCGGGCGGGCGCGGGATGTATTCCGGGAAGCCGGAGGGCGGTACGGGCAGGAGCCGGTCGCCGAGCACGATCTCCTGGGTGGAACGCGCGATCTCGATCGTCGATACCTCGCCGAATCGCGTCACCTTGGCTTCGCCCAGGTAGAACGCCTCGCGGCCCAGGAACTGCTTCGTATCGGGGTCGAGCAACATCACGCCGGGACGGAATACCTGGTAATTCCGACCGAGTTTCTCGTCGAGGCCGCTCACATAGGCGACGTTTCCGGCGCCGATGACCACCCGGTTTTCCTGGGTCTCGACGATGACCGCGGCGCTCGCGAGCTGCTCGTCGGAGACGATGAACGGCCGTACCAGGAAGGGCTCGATCTTCTGCGGCGGTATCGCCGGAATGGCCGTCGGACCCAGCGGCACGACCCGTATGTTCGGAGAAAGCCGGGTCACCTGCTCGGCCTTGATCAGCTGCGCCATCGGCTGCCCGGGCTGCGGATTGCGGTTGAGCACCACCACGTCGCCCGGGAAGATGCGGTTGGGGTTCCGGATCTGGTCCTTGTTCATGTCCCACAGCTGGCTCCAGCGCCATGGGTCTTTCAGGAAGCGCCCGGCAATCGTCCACAGCGTGTCGCCGGGAAGGACCACGTAGCGATCGGGCGCGTCTTCGCGCAGCGGCGGCGCGCCAGCGTCGGTCGCGCTACCGCCTGGCGGGCTGGCCACTGGCACACGGCCCGGGACGGACGGCGCAGGCTGCGCCAGGGCCTGGAAGGCAAACACCAGCGCGGTGCCGGCGATCGCGAGCGATATAATGGCGGACGTGGTCGGCTTGGGCATCGGATGCATCATGGCAGTCGTCTCCCCCACCGCGGCGCGGTGGCGTGTGGACTCTGACCTCCGGACAAACGCGCGAGGTGCCGTCGTTGACGGCAGCCAGCGCCGGCATCGGGCCGTGGCACCGATCGAGCGCCGGACCGCCACTGCACGGCCGGATGCACTCCGGAGTTAAATCGTTGTATGAGATTTTGCGGGTAATGCATTAACTTAGCAAGCAATTATGGCCCAGCTCCCGATCCTCCACTATCCTGACCCCCGGCTTCACAAGGTCGCCGCGCCTGTCAAACAGGTCGACGCCGATATCCGGAGCCTCGCGGCCGACATGGCCGAGACCATGTACGCCGCGCCCGGCATCGGCCTCGCCGCGACCCAGGTCGATGTACATGTCCGGGTGATCGTCATCGACATCTCGGAAACGCACGACCAGTTGATCACCCTGATCAACCCGCGCATCCTCAGCGCGTCCGACGATACGCAGGAGTGCGAGGAAGGCTGCCTGTCGGTGCCGGGCATCTACGACGAGGTCGAGCGGCCGGCGCGGGTCGAGATCGAGGCACTCGGCCTCGACGGCAGCACGTTCCGCCTGAAGGCCGACGGATTGCTTGCGGTCTGTGTGCAGCACGAGATGGACCACCTCGACGGTATCGTTTTCGTCGATCATCTGTCGCGGCTGAAACGCAACCGGATCGTCAACAAGTTGCGCAAGCAGCAGCAGAAGGTTGTCTAGTCGCGCCCGGTCGCGGCCCGTTCCGGCCCGGGCCTGAGCGGGCGACTGCCGAGAGTCTCGAGCGAGCCCCGATCCGATGCGACTGGTCTTTGCAGGAACCCCACCCTTTGCCGCGACTGCCCTGGCGGCACTGCTCGACGCCGGCCATGAGATCGTCTGTGTGCTCACGCAACCGGACCGGCCGTCCGGTCGCGGAATGAAACTGACCGCCAGTGCAGTCAAGACCCTCGCCCTGCAGCACGCACTGCCGGTGGCACAGCCGCCAACGCTGCGTGAGGCGGCTGCCCAGGCCAGTCTGGCTGCGCTGTCGCCCGATGTCATGGTCGTGGTCGCCTACGGGCTGCTGCTGCCGCCCGCAGTACTCTCCATCCCGCGCCTGGGCTGCCTGAACATCCATGCATCATTGCTGCCGCGCTGGCGCGGCGCGGCCCCGATCCAGCGCGCGCTGCTCGCCGGTGACACCGAGACCGGAATCAGCATCATGCAGATGGATGCCGGGCTCGATACCGGCCCGGTCTGGGCGCAGCGTGCGCTGCCGATCGCCGCCGATGCGACGGCGGGCCACCTGCACGATCGCCTGTCTGCCCTGGGCGCGACGATGATCGTCGAGGTGCTGGCTGCGCTGGGCGGGCCCGGCGCGCCGCAGGCACAGGGAGCGCAGGGTGTCACCTATGCGCACAAGATCGACAAGCGTGAGGCAGCGATCGACTTCGGGGCCGCTGCGGCAGCGACAGACCGCCAGGTGCGCGCGTTCGATCCCGTGCCGGGTGCGTTCTGCGCGTACGGCGGCTTGCTGGTGAAAGTCTGGCGCTCCCGGGTCGGCCCCGACACGACCGCTGCCGGCCCTGATGCGGCGCGTCTCGATCTGGCTGCGCCGGGGACGGTGCTGGCGGTCGGAACCGACAGCCTGACGGTTGCCTGCGGTACCGGCACCCTGCAACTGCTGGAAGTGCAGCGTGCCGGTGGCCGGCGCCAGGACGCCGCAGCCTTCGCGCGCGCGGCCGGCCTCACACCCGGAGGCATCCTCGAAGGCGGGCTCGCCGTGCAACTGCCCGGGCCGATCGCAGCGACCCGTGCGGGCGTATCCGCCTGATGCAGGACGTGCAGATACGCGCCGCACGAGCCGTTGCGGCGGTCATTGCAGGACGCAGCCTGTCCACCGAACTGGTTGCAGCCCTTGACCGATCTCCGCCGCTCGCGGGCGGTGAGCGCGGGCAGTTGCAGGATCTCTGCTACGGCACGCTGCGCCACCTCGGTGCGTTGCGAGCGGTCGCCGCTGCACTGGTCGATCGGCCACTCACCGATGCGCTTCTGCAGGCGCTGCTGTGGGTCGCGCTGTACCAGCTTAGGCATACCCGGGCCGCGGCCTACGCCGTGGTCGACGGCGCCGTAGAGGCCTGTGCCGCCATCGGCAGCGCACGCGCACGCGGTCTGGTCAATGCGGTGCTGCGCAATGCACTGCGGCGCCGCGCCGAAATGGACGCCGTGGCAACGGCCGATGACTGTGCCCGCTATTCGTTCCCGGCATGGTGGATCGACCGGGTACGCCGTGACCACCCCTTGCACTGGCGCGAGGTCCTGGCGACCGGCCAGGATCACCCGCCGTTCACGCTGCGCATCAACCTGAACCGGGTGTCGATCGCGGCGTTCGTCGCCGCTTGTGCCCAGCGCGATATCGAGGCGATACCGATCGCGGCGATCGATGCGTATCGCGTGCCGGATACGACCGCCGACGGTGCCGGTGCCGTGGTTGCAGCCACCGTGGCCGATGCCGCCGACGGGCGTCCCGATGCCGCGCGCGCGCTGCCCGTTCGGGTGCCGCTCGACGCCTGCGTGCGTCTGCCGCGCGCGGTGCCAGTCGATGCACTGCCCGGCTTTGCCGAGGGCTGGTTCAGTGTGCAGGATGCCGGCGCACAGCTGGCGGCCCCACTGCTGGACGTACGCGATGGCCAGCGCGTGCTCGATGCCTGCGCCGCCCCCGGCGGCAAATCGACCCACCTGCTCGAACGGGCGCGGATCGAACTGGTGGCGATCGACAGCGACGCCGGGCGCCTGCGGCGAGTGGCTGAGAATCTCGGCAGGCTGGGCCAGCAGGCGCAGCTGGTGGCCGCCGACGCCGCACATCTGCCGGGCTGGTGGGACGGCCAGCCGTTCGACCGTATCCTGCTGGATGCGCCGTGTTCCGGGTCCGGGGTCGTGCGGCGCCACCCCGACATCAAGTGGTTGCGTCGCGCGGCGGACCTGCCTCGACTCGCCACGCAACAACGCCGGCTGCTCGATGCGCTCTGGGCGGTACTCGCGCCGGGCGGACAAATCCTCTACTGCACGTGTTCCATCTTCCAGGAGGAGAACGAATCTGTTCTCGCCGCATTCATCGACGGCCAGCCGGGCGCGCGTCGGGTATCCTGCGCGCAGCACGTCCATGCATCCGGCATGCGGAACGCCGGTGTCGCCCAGACCCTCCCGGGTCGTGGCAGCAGCGAACGACCGACGGACGACGACCTGCGGCTGCTCCCGGATCCTGACCACGATGGGTTCCACTACGCCTTACTCAGCAAGCCTTGACCGGGGTCGCAGTGATCTGCTGCGGCGACTGGTCGCCATGGTCGCCATGGTCGCGGTCTCGCTGTCGCTCGCGCTGTCGGCAACGCTGCTGCACGCCGATTCGATCATCGCGCGCAGTGCATCGCTGGAACCGGGCGAAGACGGTTGGCTGCTGTCGGCCGACTTCGACATCACCCTGTCGGCCCCGGTCGAGGAGGCGCTGTCCAAGGGCATCACGCTGTCCTTTGCGCTCGAACTGGAGGCCACCCGGGCGCGCTGGTACTGGTTCGACCAGCGTGCCGGCATCGCTGCCCAGTCCTATCGACTCGGCTACAACACGCTGACGCGCCAGTATCGGCTGTCGGCCGGCACGCTGTTCCAGAACTTCGAGTCGCTGCAGGAGGCCCTTGCGGTCCTCGGCCGCGTGCGCCGGCGCCCGATGCTGCCCGCCAGCGCACTGACACCCGGCAACACCTACGCTGCCGCCGTGCGCCTGCGCCTGGACCTTTCCAGGCTGCCGCGGCCGTTCCAGGCCCGGCCGTTCGCCTCGCCCGAGTGGAACCTTGCCTCCGACTGGTTGCGCTTCACGGTGTCGCCATGACCGAGCCTGCCATTTCCGCCAGCACCGGGTCATCATCGCGGCACTTGAAGTATGCGGTCGTCCTGATGGTCGGTCTCGCGGCGGTGCTGCTGTTCCTGCTGTCGACTGCCACCGCGAACACTCAACTGTTCGCCAACCACTATCGGCAGTTGCTGGCGCTCAACGCCGGGCTGGTGATCGCATTGCTGGCGCTCATCGGCTTCCAGCTCTGGGGGCTGCGGCGCAAGCTCAGGTCGGGGGTGTTCGGATCCAAGCTGGCGTTCCGGCTGGCGATCTTCTTCTCGCTGGTGGCGGTGCTTCCGGGCGCCCTGGTCTACGCGGTCAGCGTGCAGTTCATGTCGCGCAGCATCGAGTCGTGGTTCGACGTGCGCCTCGACAAGGCCCTCGAAGGCGCACTCTCGCTCGGTCGATCGACGCTGGACGAATCGCTGAAAGAGCTGACGGGAAAAGCGCAGTCGATGGCCACCGTGCTGGGCGATCGCGGGCTGGTCCAGCAGCCGGGCGCGCTCAACGCGTTGCGCGACCAGTATCGGGTGGACGAGGCGGCATTGTTCAGCCCGCGCGGCACCGTGCTGGCCGTGTCCGGGACCGGTATCGCCGTGATGCCCGAGTTGCCGGTGGGTGCGGTGATGCGGCAGGTACGCGCCCAGCAACCCTACGGATCGATCGAGGCCTTGCCCGAGAAGGGCCTGTATCTGCGGGTGGTGGTACCGGTGAACACCCTGTCGCTCACCGATGACATCCGTGCCCTGCAGGTGCTGCAGCAGGTGCCGCGCGAGCTGGCCACTGCCGCGGAGACCGTGCAGCTGGGATACCAGGACTACCAGGAACTGCTGCTCTCGCGCATCGGCCTGAAGCAGCTTTACGGGATGACGCTGACCCTGACCCTGCTGCTCGGTCTTCTGGGCGCATTCGCCCTCGCCATCTTCCTGTCCGAGCAGCTCGCCTCGCCACTGTCGATCCTGGCCGAAGGCACGGCGGCCGTGGCGCGTGGCGACTTCAGCCAGCGTGCCACCGTGTCCAGCGGTGATGAACTGGGCGTGCTTACCGGCTCGTTCAACGCCATGACCCGCCAGCTCGACGAGGTCCGGGCAGCCAACCAGCGCACCCGGGCCGAGATCGAGACATCGAAAGCCTACCTCGAGAGCGTGCTCGGCAACCTGTCCTCGGGCGTGATGTCGTTCGATGCCCAGTTCCGGCTGCGCGCAGCCAACCGCAGCGCCAGCGTGATACTCGGTGTCGAACTCGTCGACCTGGTGGGCGAGCAGCTCACCACCGTGGGCGACGGCACTGCCCCGCTGGCCCTGCTGGCGCACGAGCTGCACGCGCGCTTCAACGTCGGCGAGCCCGGGGCCGACGAGCGGGTCTGGGAGGTGCAGGTCGAGTTCGGTGCCCGGGGTGCGCGCCGGACGCTGCTTCTTCGCGGATCGCACCTGCGCGTGGACCGCGAGCACGACACCGACGTCGGTTATGTCGTGGTGTTCGATGATGTCACCAGCCTGATGCAGGCACAGCGTGACGCGGCCTGGGGCGAAGTCGCGCGCCGCCTGGCCCATGAGATCAAGAACCCGTTGACGCCGATCCAGCTGTCGGCCGAGCGCCTGCACCACAAACTCGCTTCCAAGCTCGACAGCACCGACGCACAGATGCTCGAGCGCTCGACCCACATGATCGTGAACCAGGTGGCGGCACTCAAGAGCATGGTCGATGCATTCTCCGAGTACGCGCGCAGCAAGCCCGACAAGGTCACCAGCGAGATCGACCTGAACCACCTGGCGCACGAGGTGCTTGGCCTGTACGAGTCGGGTTCGTCCGCGATCGCCATCGACACCGAACTCGCGCGCGACCTGCCCAAGGTGATCGGCAGCCCGACGCAGCTGCGGCAGGTACTTCACAACCTGCTTCAGAATGCGCAGGATGCGCTGGTCGCCGTTCCAGCGCCTAGAATCGTGGTGCGGTCCGAACTGGCGCCGGTGGCTGGCGGCGGCAGGGCGGGTGTGCGGTTGTCCGTGATCGACAACGGGTGCGGCTTCCCGCCAGCGATACTGGAGCGGGTGTTCGAGCCCTATGTGACGAGCAAGCCGAAGGGAACTGGCCTGGGCCTGGCCATCGTGAAGAAGATCATCGACGAACATCGTGGGTCGATCGAGGTCGGCAATGCCGAGCCGAATGGCGCACGCGTCAGTTTCACCGTACCCGCGGCCGCTGCGCGAAGCGACCAGGGCGGTTTGAGTGCGGCAGCATAGGCCAGCCAGCCCGACGCCGGAAACAGTACGAAGGTACCGGCCCGGGCCCGAGAAGGGGTCAAGCATGAACGCCACTGCAGTTGACGGAACCGAATGAGCGATATCCTGGTCGTAGACGACGAGATCGGCATCCGCGAACTGCTCTCGGAGATCCTGCGTGACGAGGGCTACAACGTCCGGCTGGCCGAGAATGGCGATCAGGCGCGGCGCGAGCGGGCACGTGCCCGGCCCGATCTGGTGCTGCTCGACATCTGGATGCCCGATACCGATGGCATCACGCTGCTCAAGGAATGGGCGCGCGGCGGACAGCTGACGATGCCGGTGGTGATGATGTCCGGCCATGCAACGATCGACACGGCGGTCGAGTCCACCAAGCTGGGCGCCTCCGATTTCCTCGAGAAGCCGATCGCCCTGCAGAAGCTGCTGGCCACCGTGGGCCGCGTGCTGCGGCGTTCGGAAGCATCGCCGATGCCCGAGCTCTCGCTCGACAGCCTCGGGCGGTCCCCGGTGGTTGCCGATCTCAAGCAGCGGCTGATGCAACTGCGCGCCACGCGCGGCCCGGTGGTGCTGGTCGCCGAGGCCGGTTGCCGTGCCGATCTTTGCGCACAGTACCTGCATCTGCCCAACACGCCCTGGGTCGAGGTCGAGGATACCCGGCCGCTGATCAATTCCCCGCTCGATCTGGCGCTCAGCGCGAACGAGGGTGTGCTCTACATCCCGTCGCTCATGCAGTTGTCGCGCGCCGAGCAGAAAGGGCTGGCGCTGGTCATGGGCCGTTCCGACCGTCACCGGGCGCGGGTGGTGATCGGCAGCGAACGCGACCTCTCCGAGCTCATCTCGGCCGGCTGCGTCGAGCCGCGGATGCTCGAGTCCGCGCCGGTGACCCTTCAGGTGCCACCGCTGCGCGAGCATCGCGAGGACGTACCGGAGCTTGCGACACTGCTGCTCACCCGTATCGTCGAGGCCCGGGAAAGTCCGCCGCGCAGCTTCGATACGGCGGCCCTGAACGCGCTGCGCAACTATGACTGGCCGGGAAACCTGCTGCAGCTCGAGCAGGTCGTGCGCTCGCTGGCGGTCACCTCGCTCGCCGATCAAGTCACCGCGCAGGATGTCATGCGGCTGGTGATGCAGCCGGACGCACGTGCGCCCGGCCTGCAGCCTGCGCCGAATCCGGCCACGGGCATCCGGTTCGATGCGCCGTTGCGCGAGGCGCGCGATGCGTTCGAAAAGTCCTACCTCGAGCACCACATTGCGCTGGAGGGCGGCAACATGAGCCGGGTGGCCGACAAGGTCGGCCTGGAGCGCACCCACCTCTACCGCAAGATCAAGCAACTGGGCATCCGCACGCGCCGGGCAGAAGAGTGATCCCGGGCAAGGCGGTGCATCGAGCCGCCGGCCACCCTGCCTTCGACGCGTGTACCTCCGATGCGGGATAATCCTGGATTGCCGATTCCCCCGACCGAACGCGCGCCACGGGCGCCCGACTCCCATGCCCACTCGTACCGAACTCGCCAACGCGATCCGCGTCCTTTCCATGGATGCGGTGCAAAAAGCCAACTCCGGGCATCCCGGCATGCCGATGGGCATGGCGGATATCGCCGAATCGCTCTGGCGGCATCACCTCCGGCACGACCCGTCTGATCCGCACTGGGCAGACCGCGACCGTTTCGTGCTGTCGAACGGCCATGGCTCGATGCTGCTGTACGCCCTGTTGCACCTGACCGGCTACGAGCTGCCGATGTCCGAGCTCGCCGCGTTCCGGCAGCTGCACTCGAAGACGCCCGGTCATCCGGAGTACCGCATCACCGCCGGGGTCGAGACCACGACCGGCCCGCTTGGCCAGGGCCTGGCCAACGCGGTCGGGATGGCGCTGGGTGAGGCGCTGCTCGCCGGGGCGTTCAACCGCCCCGGCCATGCGATCGTCGATCACCACACCTGGGTGTTCCTCGGTGATGGCTGCCTGATGGAAGGCATTTCGCATGAAGCCTGCTCGCTGGCAGGCACGCTCCGGCTGGGCAAGCTGATCGCCTTCTATGACGACAACGGCATTTCGATCGACGGCCAGGTCACGGGCTGGTTCACCGATGACACACCGAAGCGGTTCGAAGCCTATGGCTGGCAGGTAATCCCGTCGGTCGATGGCCATGACGGCGAGGCGATCGACCGAGCGATCGCCGCGGCAAAGGAAGACACCGGCCGGCCGACGCTGATCTGCTGCCGCACCGTGATCGGCAAGGGCGCTCCCACCAAGCAGGGGACGGCCGACACCCATGGTGCGGCGCTCGGCGACAAGGAAGTGGCGGCAACCCGCGCGGCCCTCGGATGGACGTCGGCCCCGTTCGAGATTCCCGATTCGGTCCGCGCCGCATGGGACGCCCGCGACAGTGGCGCGGCGGTCCACGCCGGATGGCAGCAGAGGTTCCAGGCCTATGCGGCGGCCCATCCCGAACTGGCGGCCGAGTTCACGCGCAGGATGCGCGGCGAACTGCCTGCCGGCTTCGACGCGCTTGCCGATGCCGCGATCGCCTCGGCGCAGGCAAAGCCCGATGCCTTCGCCACCCGGAAGGCTTCGCAGAACACGTTGAACGCACTGGCGCCTGCGCTGCCCGAGCTGATCGGCGGCTCTGCCGACCTGATGGGCAGCGTGTTCACCGACTGGGCCGGCAGCCGGGTGGTACTGCCTGATGACCAGGCCATGCTGCGCGGCAACATCGTGAACTTCGGGGTACGCGAATTCGCGATGGCCGCGATCACCAACGGGCTTGCCCTGCATGGCGGATTCATCCCGGAAACCGGGACTTTCCTCACCTTCTCCGACTACTCTCGAAACGCGCTGCGCATGGCCGCCCTGATGGGGCTGCGCAACCTGTTCGTGTTCACGCACGATTCGATCGGCCTGGGGGAAGATGGTCCGACCCATCAGTCGGTCGAGCAGGTCGCGTCGCTGCGCCTGATCCCCAATCTCGATGTCTGGCGTCCGTGCGATGGGGCCGAAACGGCAGTGGCGTGGAAGCAGGCGCTTGCACGTGTCACCGGCCCCACCGTTCTTGCGCTGTCGCGCCAGGGGCTGGCGCCGCAGCCACGCACGCCGGCGCAGTTGACCGAGATCACCCGTGGCGGCTACGTGCTCGCCGAGGCCGATGGCGGGCTGCCCGCCGTGGTGCTGATCGCCACTGGCTCGGAAGTCGCGCTCGCGATGGCGGCGCGGATGCTGCTCCAGCAGGACGGCGTTGCGGCCCGTGTGGTGTCGATGCCCTGCACCTCGGTATTCGATGCGCAGGATGCGTCATGGCGCAAGGCGGTACTGCCGGGCAACATCCCGCGTGTCGCGATCGAAGCCGGCGTGACCGATTTCTGGCGCAAGTATGTGGGCGCGGCCGATGACGAGCGCGGTGCGGTGATCGGGCTCGATCGCTTCGGCGAGTCGGCACCGGCCAGCGTGCTGTTCAGGCATTTCGGCTTCACGCCCGAAGCCGTGGCCGATCGCGCGCGCGCGGTCATCGCGGCGGCGTGACGGGTGCGCTGGCCGGTTGTCCGGCCGGCGCGAGCCAAAGGGCTGCAGATACCGAGGCCACGGGCACGCGTGGTGCGGCCGTTTCGAGCGCCGTGCATGCTGCCTGCCCGCCTTCGGTCACAGGTGTGCATGGGTCGTTGCGGTAGACTAGACCGCTCGCGGGAGCGCCCGGTGCGCTCCTTTCCTCGCGCCGGGGCGCGCAGGAATTCCTGCTGCTGCCCCGTGACGACATTCCAGTCCGCCAGACTGCCAAGACATTCCGGAGGGTTTCATGGCAATCCGTGTTGCAATCAATGGCTACGGCCGCATCGGCCGCAACATCCTGCGTGCGGTATACGAATCGAACCGCACCAGCGACATCCAGATCGTTGCGATCAACGACCTCGGCGATGCGCAGACCAACGCCCACCTGACCCGGTTCGATACCGCGCATGGCAAGTTCCCGGGCACGGTCGCAGTCGATGGCGACTGCATCGTGGTCAACGGCGACCGGATCAAGGTGTTCGCGATCCGCAATCCGGCCGAGATCCCGTGGGGCTCGCTCGACGTCGACGTGGTGCTCGAGTGCACCGGCTTCTTCACCACCAAGGAAAAGGCTTCGGCCCACATCAAGGGCGGCGCGAAGAAGGTGATCATCTCCGCCCCGGGCGGCAAGGATGTCGACGCGACCGTGGTCTTCGGCGTCAACCACTCGGTGCTGAAGGCGAGCGACACGGTCATCTCGAACGCGTCCTGCACGACCAACTGCCTGGCGCCGGTCGCCAAGGTCCTGCACGACAGCATCGGCATCGTGAACGGCCTGATGACCACCATCCATGCCTATACCAACGACCAGGTACTGACCGACGTCTATCATGAAGACCTGCGCCGGGCGCGCTCGGCCACGCAGTCGATGATCCCGACCAAGACCGGTGCCGCGGCTGCCGTCGGCCTGGTGCTGCCGGAACTCAACGGCAGGCTCGATGGCTTCGCCATGCGCGTGCCGACGATCAACGTGTCCATCGTCGACCTGTCGTTCGTCTCGGCACGCGCCACCACGGTCGACGAGATCAACGGCATCATGAAGAGCGCCGCCGCGATGCCCGGCTGGAAAGGCGTGCTCGGCTACAGCGATGGCCCCCTGGTGTCGGTCGACTTCAACCACGACGCGCATTCGAGCACCTTCGATGCGACGCTCACCAAGGTGTCCGGCAACCTCGTCAAGGTCTGCAGCTGGTACGACAACGAGTGGGGTTTCTCCAATCGCATGCTCGACACCACCCTGGCCCTGATGGCGGCGAAGTAACGCCGTAACCCGGCGACGTGAGGACTGCAAGATGAACATCCGGCGGATGACCGACCTCGATCTTTCCGGCAAGCGGGTGTTCATCCGCGCCGACCTCAACGTGCCGCAGGACGACGCCGGTGCGATCACCGACGACACGCGCATCCGGGCTTCGGTCCCCGGGATCGCGCTGGCCCTGAAGGCCGGGGCGCGGGTGATGGTCACGTCGCACCTCGGCCGCCCGACCGAGGGCGAGTTCAGGCCCGAGGATTCGCTGGCGCCGATCGCCGAGCGGTTGTCGCAACTGCTCGGCCGGCCGGTCGCGCTGCGGCGCGACTGGGTCGATTCGGGCGAGGTGGCACCGGCCGCCGGCGAGGTCGTCCTGCTCGAGAACTGCCGCTGCAACAGGGGCGAGAAGAAGAACGACGAGGCGCTGTCAAAGAAGATGGCGGCGCTGTGCGACATCTACGTGAACGATGCGTTCGGTACCGCGCATCGGGCCGAGGCGACCACCCACGGCATCGCGCGGTTCGCGCCGATCGCCTGCGCCGGGCCGCTGATGGCCGAGGAAGTGAGTGCCCTCACCCAGGCCCTCGCGCAGCCGAAGCGGCCGCTGGTGGCTATCGTGGCGGGCTCCAAGGTGTCCACCAAGCTCACCATCCTGATGGCGCTGGCACAGAAGGTCGACCGCCTGATCGTGGGCGGCGGCATCGCCAACACCTTCATGCTGGCC
>JBILGF010000183.1:0-6672 GCA_044351195.1 Burkholderiales bacterium | reverse complement strand
CCGCCGGCCTGCCGATCGGCAAGTCGCTGGCCGAGCCCGACCTGGTCGAGGACGCGAAGAAGGTGATGGCGATCCTCCGCGTCAAGGGTGGCGAGGTACCGATCCCGGTCGACGTGGTCGTTGCGAAGGAATTCTCCGCAACGGCCCGGGCGACCGAGAAGGCGGCGACCGAAGTCGCGGCCGACGACCTGATCCTCGACATCGGTCCGAAGACCGCCGCGATGCTGGCCGAGCAGTTGCAGTCGGCCGGCACCATCGTCTGGAACGGGCCGGTGGGCGTGTTCGAGTTCGATGCGTTCGCCGGTGGCACGCGCGTGATCGCCGAGGCGATCGCCCGCACGCCGGCGTTCTCGCTCGCCGGCGGTGGCGACACCATCGCCGCGATCAACAAGTTCGGCATCGCCGACAAGGTCGACTACATCTCGACGGCCGGTGGTGCATTCCTCGAGTTCCTCGAGGGCAAGGAACTGCCCGCGCTGACCATCCTGCAGCAGCGCGCCGCCTGATGCATACCGCCGCGCTGCCGGCGGCGCGCCTCACGCGAGGTGCCCGTCGTGCCGGCAGCAGGCCGCGACAGATAACGGAGTTGCCATGACCCGTCGTACGAAGATCGTGTGCACGCTGGGACCCGCAAGCACCGATCCCAAGGTGCTGGCGCGGATGATCGAAGCCGGCATGGATGTCGTGCGCATCAACTTCTCGCACGGCACCTCGCAGGAGCATGCCAAGCGGGTCGAGATGATCCGCTCGCTCGCGCGTTCGGCCGGCCGCACGATCGGCGTGCTGATGGACCTGCAGGGACCGAAGATCCGCATCGGCAAGTTCGAGCATGGCAAGACCGTGCTCAAGGCTGGCGCGAAGTTCATCCTCGACGCCAGCTGCAAGCTGGGCAACGACGAACGGGTCGGCCTCGACTACGAGAGCCTGCCCCAGGACGTGCGCCCGGGCGACACGCTGCTGCTCAACGACGGCCTGATCGTGCTCACCGTGATCTCGGTCGAAGGGCCGCAGATCCACACCATCGTCGACCAGGGTGGCGTGCTCTCGAACAACAAGGGCATCAACCGCAAGGGTGGTGGCCTGTCCGCGCCGGCGCTCACCGTCAAGGACATGGAAGACATCCGCACCGCCGCTGAACTGAAGGCCGACTACCTCGGCGTGTCTTTCCCGCGCTCGGGCGAGGACATCGAGTGGGCGCGCAGCCTGCTGCACAAGGCCGGCGGCAAGGCGCTGATCTGCGCGAAGATCGAGCGCGCCGAGGCGATCACCGCGCTCGAAGAGATCATCGATGCCTCCGACGTGATCATGGTCGCGCGCGGCGACCTCGCGGTCGAAGTGGGCGACGCGGTGATTCCCGCGCTGCAGAAGCGGATGATCCGGCTATCGCGCGCACGCAACAAGCTGGTGATTACCGCGACCCAGATGATGGAGTCGATGATCAACTCGCCGATCCCGACCCGGGCGGAAGTTTCCGACTGTGCGAATGCCGTGCTCGATGGCACCGATGCGGTGATGACCTCTGCCGAGACCGCGGCCGGGCAGTTTCCGGTCGAGACGGTGCAGGCGATGGCCCGTGTCTGCATCGAGGCCGAGAAGGCCGACCTCGTGGCCAGCGAACAGCGCCGCACCGGCGACGATGCTCCGCGCGACGTCGAGAGCGCGATCGGCCGTGCGGTGATGTCCACCGCGAACTACCTGCCGATCAAGGCGATTGCCGCATTGACCCAGAGCGGCAAGACCGCGCAGCTGATGTCGCGCAACGATTCGATGGTGCCCATCTATGCACTGACGCCGCTGGTCGAGACGCGCCGGCGGGTGACGCTGTTTCGCGGCGTTTACCCGGTGAATTTCGCGGTCAAGTCGAAAGACCCGGAAGAGACCCTCAACGCCGCCGAAGACGAACTGCTCAGGCGTGGTGCAGTACAGGTCGGCGACCTGATCATCATCACCATTGGCGAGCCGTTCGGCAAGGCGGGCGGCACCAACACGATGAAGGTCGTGCGCGTGGGCGAACACCGCAAGCCCTGACCGTCCTGATCTTCGAACACGCAACCACCGGACCACCGTTCACCAGGAGAGAGCATCGATGGACAAGAAGCTGATGGCCGCCACCGCGGCAGGCATGGTCGCCGCGGGCAAGGGCCTGCTGGCCGCTGACGAAAGCAGCGCCACCGTCGCCAAGCGTTTTGCCGGCGTCAATGTCGAGAACACCGAGCCGAACCGCCGCACGTACCGCGACATGCTGTTCACGACGCCGAACGTCGGCAAGTACATCAGCGGCGTGATCCTGTTCGACGAGACCATCAAGCAGCAGTCGCTCGGCGGCGTCGCGTTCCCGAAGCTGCTCGAAGACCAGGGCATCATCCCGGGCATCAAGGTCGATGGCGGCGCCAAGGACCTGCCATCGCATCCGGGTGAACTGGTCACCGAGGGTCTCGACAACCTGCGTGGCCGTCTCGCCGACTACTTCAAGCTCGGGGCCCGCTTCGCGAAATGGCGTGCCGTGATCACCATCGGCAAGGACATGCCGTCCTGGGGCTGCGTCGAGGCCAACGCCCACGCACTGGCCCGCTATTCGGCCCTGTGCCAGGAGGCGAACATCGTCCCGATCATCGAGCCCGAAGTACTGATCGACGGTGACCACACGATCGAGCGCTGCTTCGAGGTCACCGAGGCCACGCTGCGCGCGACCTTCCAGGCCTGCTACAGCCAGCGCGTGTCGGCAGAGCACCTGATCCTCAAGGCGAGCATGGTCATTTCGGGCAAGGGCTGTCCGGTGCAGGCCTCGGAAGCCCAGGTGGCCGAGATGACCGTCACCGCGCTGCGCCGCTCGGTGCCGGCCGCGCTGCCGGGCGTCGTGTTCCTGTCCGGCGGCCAGAGCGACGAGAAGTCCGCCGCCCATCTGTCGCTGATGAACTCGGCGCACAAGGCCGAGCTGCCCTGGCCGCTCACCTTCTCGTACTCGCGCGCATTGCACCAGGCGGCACTGAAGGCCTGGAGCGGCAAGCAGGAGAACTGGAAGGCCGCGCAGCAGGTGTTCGCGCACCGCGCGCGCATGTGCAGCCTGGCGTCGCAGGGCAAGTACAGCGCAGCCGAGGAAAAGAAGCTGGCCTGATCGGTACGCGTCACCGGCTGAAGCAGGAAGGGCCGCTCCCGAGCGGCCCTTTGTACGGGTGTTCCTTCCCCGGTGGATACACCCGCGCACGCTGCATCGGAATGATCGACAATAGGCTTCCTCGCATTGTCGTCCCTCGCACGCAAGCCTGATGCTGAGCACCGGATCTCCGAACGCCGTCCCGATCAGGCTCGCCCTGGCCTTGACGGTGTTCAACTTCAGCGGTGCCAACGCGATGCGTGTGCTTGTCACGCTCTACGTGCTGGAGCTGGGCGCCGCACCCTGGGTCGTCGGCGTCGTCGGCGGGTTGCTCTACCTGTTCCCGCTCCTGCTGTCCTGGCCCATCGGAGCGATGGCCGACCGGCGTTCGGCGTTCGGCATGCTTGCGTTCGCAGGGGTGTGCGCGGTGGCCTCGCTGTTGCTGATCTACCTGTTCCCGGTGCTGCCGATGTTCTTCGCAGCTGCGGCGCTGAACGGACTCGCACTCGCGTTCTATCACGTCACGCTGCAGAACCTGATCGGTACGCTCAGTTCCGCGGATGACCGCGCGACCAATTTCTCGAACTTCAGTCTGGCGGGTGCGCTGACGAGCTTCGTCGGTCCGCTGATCGCCGGCGTCTCGATCGACCTGTTCGGTTATGACTGGGCCTGCCTGATCATCGCCGGGGTCGCCGGGGTGGTGCTGGTCCTGCTCGGTGTCTGGGGCGGTACCCTGCCGCGGGCGCAGCCCAAGGCCCAGCGCGAGGCGGCACCGCGGCTGGTATTCGACCGTGCCCTGGTGCTGATGCTGATGGTCAGCGGCCTGGTGCAGCTGGGCTCCGATCTCTTCCAGTTCTTCATCCCGGTGTACGGTCACCAGATCGGCCTGTCTGCGTCGGCGATCGGCACGGTGCTCGCACTGCATTCGAGCGCAGCGTTCATCGTTCGCTTCTTCCTCCCCCGGATGATGAAGCGGGTATCGGCCAGCCGCCTGCTGGTGTGGGTGTTCGCCACCGGCGCGGCCGGGTTCATGCTCTCCACGCTGGCCAGCACCGCCTTCACGCTCGGCATCGCCGCATTCCTGTTCGGGCTCGGCATGGGTATCGGCATCCCGCTTACCGTCATCCTGATGTACGAGGCGTCGGCAAAGGGTCGCTCGGGGCAGGCCCTCGGGGTACGGTTGACCGCGAACAACCTGGTGCGCATGGGCGGCCCGATGGTGTTCGGCGCGCTGGGTGCGGTCGTGGGCATCTCCGGCGTGTTCTGGATCCTGGGCGCAGTGATGGCCATCGGCTGCCTGCTGGCGCGCGCTCAGCGGCCGCGCGCGCCGTGACATCGGCGCCGCCGCTGGCGCAGGCCTGCGAGCCGCCGGCCGTCTCGCGCCGCGCGCTGCGGGTCGCCGTTGCTGCCACACTGGTGTCGCTGCTGATCGTCCTCGCCCCCGCGCCCGAGGGGCTCCCCGAGGCGGGCAAGCGTGTGATCGCAGTGGCTGTGCTGGTGATCGCGCTGTGGTGCACCGAGGTGATCCCGGCCGCGCTGACCAGCCTGGTGCTGGTGCTGGCGCTGGTGCTCACGGGTGCCGTTCCCGGATTTCCACAGGCACTGGCCGGCTTTGCAGACCCGGTGGCGTACTTCCTGATCGGCGTGCTCACGATCGGGCTGGCGGTGGCTCAAAGCGGCCTCGCGGAGCGCGTTGCGCAGTTCTTCCTGCGCCGCGCGCGCGGCAACGCGCATTCGCTGTTCCTGCAGCTGTTGCTCGCCTTTCCGCTGATGACCCTGCTGCTGCCCTCGGCCACCACGCGCACCAGCATCCTGGTGCATGTCTACGAAGAGGCGTTGCAGCTCGGGCAGGTACCCCGGCGCCATCCCTTGTCGCGCGCGATCATGATGGCGCTGAACTCGATCAACCGGCTGGCGTCGACCATCATCCTGACTGGCGGCATTTCGCCGATCGTCGCCGCCGCGCTGATCGGAGGCATCGACTGGACGCGCTGGCTGCTGCTGATGAGCGTGCCCTACCTCGCCCTGCTGTCGGTCGGATCGCTGCTGATCTGGCTGCAGTACCGCGGCGGCTTCGGTATCGTGCTCGAACCGCCACCGCCCGCGCAGCCGAGTCCGCTGTCGGGCGCGCAGCGGCGCACCCTGGCGATCACTGCCGGGGCTTCGGTGCTCTGGCTCACCGACGGCCTGCACCACATGCATCCGGTCGCGCCGGCGCTGATCGCGTGGATCCTGCTGCTGTCACCCCGCATCGGCGTGCTCACCTGGAGCCAGTTCGAGCGCCGGATCGGATGGAGCAACTTCTTCGTGATCGCCGCGTCACTGTCGCTGGCGCGCGCGCTGATCGACAGCGGTGCCAGCGGATGGGTCGCGGCGCTGATCACCGAAGCGGTACCGCGGACATCGGAACAGCCAGTGCTGGTCATCGTGATCCTGATGGTGGCTGCGGTGCCAGTGCGCGTCCTGATACCGAACATCACCGGCTTCCTCGCAACCACCATCCCGATCGCCATGTCGATCGGACTTGCGACCGACGTCAATCCGCTGGTGTGTGGCCTGGCGGTGATGATCGCCGGCGATGCGGTGCTCTACTATCCTGCCCAGAGTGCCTCGTCCCTGGCGGTGTATGAGCGCGGCTACCTGACTGCCGGAGAGATCTTCCGGTTCGGTGCCTGCATGACGCTGGTCGCCATGGCGGTGGTGGTACTGGTTGCGCTGCCGTACTGGAACGCGGTGGGCGAGCCGCTGCGCAAGGCGGCCGGTGGATGAGTCGTGGCGCCGGCCGGCGCCGATTGTTGTATAACGCGGAATTTCCCGCGCAGCCGAGCAGAGATGGAAACCCCACCCGAGCGCAGCAGGTTCCGCCATTACCTTCGCTATGCCATCTCGATCGCCGCGGTCGCCATCGGGCTCAAGCTGGGCTTCGACTTCGGCAACCGGATCAGCGGCCCACTGATGGGCGTGGTCGCGGCGATCAACAGCGCGGTGTTCTGTGCGCTGATCCTCGACTTCATCACGGAACGCCTCTTCCCGGTGCGCAAGGGCCGCCGGGAAGACCCGCGATCAGACCGTTGAACAATCGGTGACCCGGCCCATCCCGGCCAGGCCAGCAGGTCATTTCCTGCGGTTGTTCTCACCGAACATGTTCAGCAGCCACATCGCGCAGACGATTACCCATGCCAACAGCAGCAGTTGCCAGATTTCCACGCAAATCTCCCATCCATGTTGATTGACTGATCACGAGCCCGCGAAGGATACGGTGCGCTTCTCGCCGACGAGTGGAACCATCACCACGACCGTGGCAAACAGCAGGGCGATCTCGATGCAATAAACTGCGCCATAGCCCGCTGCAGGGCCCGTCAGCGTCGGCCCGAACAGCTCGCGGGACGCGAATGCATCGACAACATCGCGGATGATACCGCCAAGCGCGACGGCAACACCCGCGGCCGTGGCCTGCGCCGCACCCCATGCGCCCAGCGCGAGGCCGATCTGGTCGCGGGGGGCAAACCGCATGCTTGCGGTCAGCGTTCCATGACCGAACACGCCGGTACCGAACCCGAGCAGGAAAACGCCGGTGG